>CBDTYJ010000100.1:0-9003 GCA_965364575.1 uncultured Gammaproteobacteria bacterium | reverse complement strand
GGACGGTCGCCCGCGGGAAGGATTCGTGGTCCGCCGGGGAGATGTGCTGGTCGCCTATCGCAATGTCTGTCCCCACGCGGGCAATCCTCTCAACTGGAAGCCTCATGCGTTCCTGACGCGGGGCAGGGACCAGATCATGTGCTCGGTGCATGGCGCGGTGTTCGAGATCGAATCGGGCTTGTGTACCGGCGGCCCGTGTCCGGGCCGCAGCCTCACCGCGCTCCCGGTGGAGGTCGTGGACGGGCTGGTGAGGGTCCGCCCGTTATGAGGATCTGTTATTCGGCCTGGTCCAGATAGTCGAGCGGATCCGCCCATTCCTGCTTGGCGATGCGCTCAACCTCCACGCAGTCTTCGGGCTCGATATCCAGCGATCCCGAATAGTCCTCCGGCGCCTCCGCCGTCTGGAAGTGGGATTGATGCCAGGCTTCCAGATCTACCTCGGCCACCGTGCCGTCGAAAAACTGGATCTCGATGGTGCCGTCTTCGTCATCGATCGCCACGACTTCGAACAGCTGCCCGTTGGTCTTCTGATACCAGTCGCCGATGATGGGTACTGCTACAGCCATTGTCTGTTCCCCGGATTCGGACGCCCTGCTATCCTTGGCGCCCCCTGTCGGCCCGGGGCATGATCCCCGCGCCCTTAACCCCTTTATAGCGCAGCCTGCCCGCGGCGCAAAATTCCGCCGCGGATTGGCGCAGAGCAGCATGACCGAACAGCTGATCAAGACCTTTATCGTCTTCTTCGTGGTCATCGAACCCGTGTCGCTGGTGCCCATGTTCGGCGCCCTCACGCGCGGCGGAGAGCCCGGCTTCCGACGGCGTATGGCGTTCAAATCCATAGGGATTTCAGCGCTCATCTTTATCGGCTTCGGGCTCGTGGGGGACTACATCCTGAAGACGCTGGGGGTGAGCGTAGACGCATTCAAAATAGCCGGCGGGCTGCTGCTGTTCATGCTGGCCGTGGACATGGTCTTCGCCCGCCAGTCGGGTTTGCGCTCGACCACGGTGCGGGAACAGGATGAGGCGCGCTACCGGGAAGACATCTCGGTATTCCCGATGGCGTTTCCGCTGATCGCCGGCCCGGGATCCCTGGCCACGCTGCTGCTGGTGGTGGTCGACGCCCGCGGTGATCTGATCCAGATGGGCCTGCTGTTGGGGGTGATCCTGGCGGTCTTGTTGCTGACGCTGATCCTGCTGCTGGCGACCACCTGGGTGATGCGGGTGCTGGGTCAGACCGGCGCCAACGTCATCAGCCGGCTGCTGGGCGTGGTGCTCGCGGCGCTGGCAGTGCAGTACGTGGTCGACGGCGTCAGTCAGGTGATCGCGGGCTGACGGGCTCGTCGTTGCGGCGATAGAGCAGATCCCGGACCTCGTGACCCAGGCGCAGGCCGCGCCGCTCGAACTTGGTCTCGGGGCGTCCGTCCGGGGCACCTCCGGCCCCGGCGTCGTCCAGCGGATCGAACCAGGGGCTGGCGTCCGCCACTTCCTTCATGTGTTCCGCGTACGGCACCCAGTCGGTGGCCATGTGCAGGATGCCGTCCGGTTTCATGGCGCGTGCGAGTTTCTCCAGGAATACGGGCTGGACGATCCGGCGTTTGTGATGCCGCTTCTTCGGCCAGGGATCCGGGAAGAACAGATGCACCCGGTCGAGACAGTCGGGCCCGAGCCATCCGTGCAGCACTTCGACGGCGTCGTGACAGATGACGCGCACGTTGCGGATCTTGCGCGCCTCCAGGGCCAGCAGCAGATGGCCGACACCGGGTTCGTGGACTTCGATCCCCAGGCAGTCCGTCTGCGGATGATCCGCGGCGTATGCGGCCAGCGCCTCGCCGTCGCCGAAACCGATCTCCATCATCCGTGGTCCGTGCCGGCCGAACACGGCATCCAGGTCCAGGGGAGAAAACGGGATATCGATACCATAGCGCGGCCACAATTCAGCCATGGCCCGGCTCTGGGCACGGGTCATCCGCCCGGCCCGGCGCACGAAGCTGCGGACCCGGCGTCGCGGCGCGTCAGACATGGCTAGAAGAATGTGCCGTCTATGGGTGATGAAGCGCTGGCGTAACGTTTGCGGGGGATGCGGCCGGCGAGAAAGGCTTCCCGCCCGGCCTCGATGGCCTTGCGCATGGCCGAAGCCATCAGCACCGGATCTCGTGCGCCGGCGATGGCGGTGTTCATCAGCACGCCGTCACAGCCCAGCTCCATGGCGATGGCCGCATCCGAGGCCGTGCCCACGCCGGCATCCACGAGGATCGGCACCTTGGCGTCCTCGATGATGCTCAGGATGTTGTAGGGATTGCGGATGCCGAGGCCCGAGCCGATCGGCGCGGCCAGGGGCATCACCGAGACGCACCCCATCTCCTCGAGGCGTCGGGCCATGATCGGGTCGTCATTGGTATAGACCATGACTTCGAACCCGTCCTTCACCAGAATTTCAGCGGCCTCCAGGGTAGCGGTGACGTCCGGGAACAAGGTCTTTTCGTCGCCGAGGACCTCCAGCTTCACCAGGGTGTGGCCATCCAGCAATTCCCGGGCGAGGCGGCAGGTGCGGACCGCGTCTTCGGCCGTGTAGCAGCCGGCGGTGTTGGGCAGGATGGTGAAGCGATCCGGCGACAGGAAATCCAGCAGGTTGGGCGCATCCGGATCCTGGCCGATGTTGGTGCGGCGGATGGCCACGGTCACGATCTCGGCCCCGCTGGCCTCGATCGCGGCGCGCGTCTGCTCGAAATCCTTGTACTTGCCCGTGCCCACCAGCAGGCGTGAGCGGAATTCCCGTTCGCCGATGCTGAAGCTATCTCGGTTGTCTGTCGTGCGGGCTGCCGGTGTTGCCATGGTGTTCGCTGACCCTTCGAAAATCTGTCATCCGCCGCCCACTGCGTGGACGATCTCGACCCGGTCACCCTTGGACAGGGCGCGGCTCGCATGCTGGCTGCGGGGCACGATCTCGCCGTTGACCTCCAGCGCCAGGCGCCGCCGGGCCAGTCCCAGGGATTCGATCAGCTCGGCGGCATTGATGCCGTCACTGACCTGTCGTGTCTCGCCATTGACGATGATCTGCATGGGGTCAACCGGGCTTCGGATCGGTCCTCCATTCTACACGGTGCAAAGGGTCGGAGTGGAGGCGGCCAGGGCCGACCGCCCCGGGTTCCCGGTCGCTCCCGATGGGCCGCCTCGCCCGCCGCCAGGCCGTGCTAGCGCACGTAGTAGGCCAGCGCGTTGGGGCTGAATTCCCGCGGATCCGCGGTTTCCGAGAAGCTGTAAGGCTTTCGATGGTTATCGAGGCCGTCGACCAGGTAGCGTCGCTGTTGCAGATCCTGGAACACCTCGAGGGTGGAGAGATGGACCGGCACGGTGTAGTAGTTGAGGCCCATGGCCATCGAAGTCCGCCAGAGCTGGCCATCCAAATCGTAGCTGTCGCTGACCGAGATCTGCCAGCTGTCCTCGTCGAGGTAGAACACCCGCCGCGAGTAGACGTGGCGCATGCCCGCTTTGAGCCTGCCTTCCACAACCCATACCCGGTGTAATTCGAACCGGACCAGGTCCGGGTCGACGTGCGAGGTCTGCAGGATGTCCCGCGGCGACACATCGGAGCTGTGGATGCGGTACGAGTTGTAGGGGATCAACAATTCCTGCTTGCCCAGCAGCGTCCATTCGAACATATCCGGCGCGCCGTTGTATAACTCGAACTGGTCGACCGTACGCAGCCCATCCGTATTGCCGCCGGGCATGCCGTATCCGAACGTCGGCCGGCGCAGCACACGTTTGAAGGAGCGGCGATAGATCCAGGCCTTGCGAGGATCCAGGGTCTGATCGATCGGTTCGATCACCAGGCCACCGTCGCCGGAGAGGAACGCGGGTTCGATGGTGCGCGTCTTCAACGCCAGCATCAGATTGGGGTACTCGCGGGTAAACGGCGTGGACTCCCTGACGCCGTAGGGGAAGCCGAAATCGGCTTCCTGCACGACCAGGGTGTAGCGCCCTTTCTGGGTGACCGCCGCCTGTCCGATGCTCCTCTGTACCCGGATCCCGCGCCAGCGCAGGTTGTGGTTCCAGATCAGCTCCACGCCGGTCCCGGGGATCGGGAACGGCGAACTGACCCGGGCGTTGCGGACACCGCCCTTGCCCTCTGTGATCAACACGGCTTCGGCGGCGTTCTTCATGACCGCCTCATAGACCCAGTCCGGATACGACGCGCTGCGGCGGCTGGGATAGACCGGCATGCGCCAGGTATCCGGATACGCCATCAACAGGGCCTTCTGACCTTCGCTGAGATGCCCGGCGTATTGCTCTGCGTTCTCCGCAGTGACGGTGTAGAGCACCGGATCGTCGGGGAACGGATCGGTCTCGTGACGCCCGGGATCGTAATCGGGCGGTGGCCGCGTGATCCCGCCGTCCCAGGGCGGGATGCTGCCGTCGGTGTTGCCTGCACGTTCAGCGCCGAGCGGCGTCAACAGCGCGCCGCCCAGTTGTTCCGGCGTCGCTTTCGGGCTGTCGGCGGCCGCAGGGCCGGTCCAGAGCATGCAGGGACAGAGCAACGCCAACAGGGTCGTGACCGGGAACCGCTTCATAATCCATACCTCAGCTGCAGGCGTATGAAGTCGCGATCCACCAGCGGGTTCGCGGGTTCGCCGTCGAAGAAATTGGTATAGCTCAGATTCATCTGCCACCGGTTGATATAGTCGAGACCGACGCCGAAGGTGAGTGACTTCCGGTCTTCCCGGAACGCTGACAGGGGGGCCGGGGTATTACCCCGGACATCATCGGTGAACAGGATCTGCGGCCTCACGTTCAGACCGCCGAACACGCTGGTGTACTCCAGCTGGCCGAAGATCCGATAGCCCCATGAATTTTCGTCGCCGCCGCCCGGCGCCTGCAGCGGCACGTCATTACCCCCGGGGTAATCACGGATGTGGATCCAGGCGCCATCGACGCCCAGCAACGATTGGGTGGCACCCAGTCTGCGCCCGAAAAGCTGGACGGCGGACGCGGCGGCCTGGACGCGGTCGAGGCGGACAAATCCGCTGATCCGCTCGCCGGCACCGAACACGCCCAGCGCATTGTCCTTGTAGCTGTCGTCGAACTGGACCGGAGAGAGCGAGGCGTCATAGACCTCGTTCAGCGCTACCTGGAAGGGCGTGTCACGGTGATAGGACACCTCGGCGGCCACCAGTGTGCCGGTGCGCAGGGTGGCCGTGTTGAAGGTGATCCCGAACATCTCCAGATCTTCCGGGTATTCGGTGAAATATCCGGCGTCGCCGATATATTCGTTCAGGACCAGGTCACTGGCCGTGGTTTCCGCGGCGGCCTGCGCCTCATCGGGCGACAAGCCCTCGCCCAGGTAGATCGCTTCCAGCGTCGCGGCGACGGCGTCCACGTCCGCCTGGGTGGTGGCGTCGATGGCGGCCTGGTCCGCGGTCAGGGTCCCGATCAGCGGCAGCCGGCTGTGATAGCGCAGGTAATGGAATCCGATCTTGAGGGCGTTGTTGCCCTGGGTGATGGCCATCACCGCCAGACCGTACTGGCCTCTGTCCCGGGCATCGTCCCGGAATCGTTCCGGGTATTTGAAATAGTCTTCGTCAAAGCCCAGGGTGCCTGCCGGCAAGCCGTAGGCCCCATCCAGATCAGTCCCCAGATCGGAGAAACGACCGCGACCGATGGTGGCGAAATTCAACCCGCCTTCGCCGATCAGGTCGCTGGTGGAGAAGAACGAACCCACCGCCGGTAGTCGCAGTCGTTCCCACTCGTACTGGTAAAAGCCCTCGACGGCAAAGGTCTCGGTGAACTGGGCCACCCCCCAGACCATGCCCTGGGGGGTGCGGGCGTCACGGGGATCCCGGGCGGGCTGGAAGGCGGCCACGAGATCGATAGGGTTGATGGTATCCACGCCGTCGCGGACGAAGGTGACCTCGCCCCAGTTGATGACCTGGTCGCCGACGCGCAATTGCACCGGCAGACCTCCCCAGTTGAATCGTCCGCCGACAAAGAAATCCCGCATCTCGATATCCGAGCCGACCGCATTCAGCGTCGCGCTGTCGAACTCCCGGTGCGGGCGGTCGCCGTCTTCCTGCTCGAAATCATAGAACCCCACGGCCCTGGCGAACGCATCGAAATTGCGCCAGCTCAGGTCCGCTTCGCCGGTGGCCGCGACCATGTTGGAGACGATGCCGGTATCGTAATTGAGGTTGCCGTCATCGAGATTGGCGGTCTGGGCGTCGCCTCCGTTGGCGATGGCGATGAAGTCCTCATCACGGTTCTCGGTGCGATAGATCATGCCGTAGGAGAGCGTCAGGTCCAGCAGGGCCTCGACCGGCCCGGCGCGGACCGAGGCGGCCAGACTGGCGCCGGACCACAGTGCCAAGCCGATCCCGCCCAGCACCCGCCATACATGGCGCGAGGCAAAAAGGTGCCAGGCCTGGCCAGGATGGTCGCCGGAGCTGGACCGGGCTCTGAGCGCCCGGCTCATGGCGAGACTCCGGCAGAGGTGCCCCCATGATCCGGTTCTCCGCCGGTATTCGTCTTCGCCTCACGAACGTGCAAGACTCGTATCGCTCTAATAGACGGCCGGCACGATTCCATGCCCCTTCAGTGTGGCGCCGTCGTCATAGGCCCCTTCGGCTTTGCGTTCGCCGAGTTCGATCCTGTCGCCGGTGACGTCTTCATAGTCGATGCGCCCGAGCAGGTGGGCGATGCAGTTCAGCCGCGCCCGGCGTTTGTCGTCCGCCGGCACGATCGTCCAGGGAGCATAGTCCAGATCGGTGGCATCCAGCATGTCGTCCCGGGCGCGGGAATAGTCGTACCAGCGCTGGAACGATGCCACATCCATGGGGCTCAGTTTCCAGATCTTGCGCGGGTCGTCGATACGCTCCCGGAAACGCTTCTCCTGGACCTCCATGCTGACGTCGAGCCAGTACTTGAACAGCAGGATGCCCGAATCCACCATGGCCCGTTCCATCAGCGGCGTGTACTGGAGGAAGCGGATGTATTCCTCCCGGCTGCAGAAGCCCATCACCCGCTCGACGCCGGCCCGGTTGTACCAGCTGCGATCGAAGATCACCATCTCACCCGCGGACGGGAAATGCCGCATATAGCGCTGGATGTACATCTGGGTCTTTTCCTGATCCGACGGCGCCGGCAGGGCGACTACGCGGAAGGTCCTTGGGCTGACCCGCTCGGTGATCGCCTTGATCACGCCGCCCTTGCCGGCGGCGTCCCGGCCCTCGAACACGACGATGATCCTGAGACCCTTTTCCTTGATCCAGAATTGCAGCTTGACCAGTTCGGCGTGGAGCTTCTCCAGTTCCTTTTCGTAGCGCTTCCGGGACATGCGTTTGTCGTCGCGTTTCTTGTCCTTGCCCATCTGGTGCTCCTGTCTGGATTGCCCTCGATGCCCACCAATACTAGATGTTTTCCGTTCCGATCGCCCCGTGGCAGCTCGTCGGCCCGGCTGTAGTCCGGGCCGGTGATCGAGGAGACGGGCGGGTGCCCGGTCCCGTCGATATCCAGGGGCGGCATCGTCGTAGCCCCGATCCAAAGGCAGGCGAAAAAAAGCCGGACCGGATTTCTCCGGCCCGGCTTCACGGGGAGCGTCTATCCGAGTTCGAAGTTACCGATGGCGGTTCGGTCGCATCGTCGTCAGCAGACGTGATCCCAGGAGCATCAGCAGGAACCACAGACCGGCGGCTCCGCTGCCGCCACCCCCGTCACCGCCGGCCGTCGCATTGGCCACCAGCGGGTTGGTCCCCAGCACCTTGACCTCGCGGCCGTCGCTCTCGCCGTCATCGTCGGTGTCGGCGTCGAGCGGGTCGGTACCGGCTGCTTTTTCTTCGCCGTCGTCGAGATCGTCGTTGTCCGAGTCCGAATCGTTCGGATCGGTGCCGTCTTCGATCTCTTCGCCGTCGTCCACGTCGTCGTCGTCGCTGTCGTGGTCCGCGGGATCGGTCCCGTAGTCATCGACTTCTTCGCCGTCCTTCAGATTGTCGTCGTCGCTGTCGTCGTCTCGCGGATCGGTACCGTAGTCGTGCTCGTCCTCGTCATCGATGCCGTCGTTGTCGTCGTCAGCGTCTTCGTCGTCGTCGATGCCGTCGTTGTCGTCGTCGGCGTCTTCGTCGTCGTCGATACCGTCATCGTCGTTGTCGTCGTCAAAATCGGCCAGGTAGTCCGTAATGGCGACGATGTCCGAATCCGGCAGACAGACGAGGTACTGCATCTCGTCTTCTTCCTCGATCGCCTCGACGGTCTCCTCCGCCTCGTCGCCGTGGACGTCCTCGTCGTACGGACCGCCGGAGCCGTTGGCGCCGTGGCAGCCGGCGCAGGCGGCGACATAGCGCCGTTCACCGGACGTATCCTGAGAATTCAGGTACTCAGCCAGGGCGTCGATGTCGTCGTCGCTCAGCAAACCTTGCAGGAACTGCATCCCCGGCACGCCGTTCGGATAGAGGTCGGTGCCGTAGATCGATCCGTAGATCGTGCAGCTGCGCGAGCCGGCCACCCGGCGTATGCCAGGCAGGTTCTCGTCATAGGGCGGGTCGTCCCAGGGATCGCCGTGACAGCCGGCGCAGTTGGCCTGGTATAGCGCCTCGCCGTCGCTGCCGCCCGGGGCGGCATCGGCAACCGTGACCTCCGCAGTGTCGCTATCGAACAGCTGCCCGTCATCCGTGACCGTCAACGTCACCGTGTAGGTGCCGGCGGCGGCATAGCTGTGGCTGGTCGCCACGCCGGAACCGCTGGCGCCGTCACCGAAGTCCCATTCGTAGGCGGTGATGGTGTTATCACCGTCCGGATCGGTGGAGCCGGCGCCGCTAAAGGCGATCGGCGCTCCCGTGTCGCCGCTGTACGGGCCACCGGCATCGGCGACTGGCGGCGAGTTGACCCCTGGGTCGGTGATGGTAGCGGTCGTCGTGGCAGCCGGGCTGGGGAGCAGTCCGTCGCTCACCACCAGGGTCACCGTATAGACGCCTGCCGCGGTGTAGGTATGGCTGGGCGATTCCTGATCACTGGTCCCGT
>CBDTYJ010000099.1:0-9029 GCA_965364575.1 uncultured Gammaproteobacteria bacterium | reverse complement strand
CGGTGAGCAGCATGTGCTGGGCATGGAAGCGGACGGTGGCAGCGGGAGGATCTGGCGTCTGGATGGCGTGGTCCCGGCCGAGGCCGCCCCGCTGCTGGCGGGCATCGCGCCGCTACTCGAACCGCTGGAAATCCCCCTGGGGATGTTGCGCACAAAAGGCGGCGGCGCCGACCTGGCTTTTCTGCGCGCCCAGGGGATGCCGGAGATCACCCCGCGCCAGGACCTGAGTTTCTATTTCGACTACCACCACAGCGCCAACGACACCCTGGACAAGGTGGATCCGGAGGCCCTGCGCCAGGTGGTCGCCGCCTATTCCGCGATTACCTGGGTGGTCGCCAATACGGACGCGGATTTCGGCCGGCTGCCGGACGCCGGCACCGACGCGTCAGCCGAAAAGGCGGCGACTCCGCCCGCCGGCGCCGACTAGCACGCCAGGTCCTCGACCCGGCCGGGGCCGACCTCGGCGAGGGCCGCCTGGATGACCTCGACGCCGGCGCCCGCTCGGGGCGCGCGCTCGCTCAGGACGCGCCGCCAGGCCCGCGCGCCTGGCTGACCTGCAAACAGGCCGAGCCCGTGCCGGGTCATGGCCGATAACTTTTGTCCGGCCGCCAGCTGACTTTCCACGTAGGGGATCCAGGACCGCACGACCGCCGCCCGGTTCTCCGGTGGACGCCCTCCCAGTATGTCTGCTTCGATGCCCGCCAGCACCCAGGGATTGTGATAGGCCTCACGGCCGATCATGATGCCGTCCACGATGGCCAGTTCCCGCCTTGCGTCCGCGACTCTGCGGATGCCACCATTCAACACGACGGTCAGATCGGGAAGTTCGCGCTTGATCCGATGCACGACGTCATAGCGCAGCGGCGGGATCTCACGATTCTGTTTCGGGCTGAGCCCCGAGAGGATGGCCTTGCGCGCATGGATCACGAACACGCGGCAACCGGCCGCCGCCACCGTGTCGACGAAAGTACGCAGGAATTCGTAGTCCTCGCGATCGTCGATGCCGATACGGGACTTCACTGTCACCGGGATATCCACCGCCGCGGACATGGCCGCGATGCAGTCGGCCACTACCCCGGGCTCCGCCATCAGACAGGCGCCAAAGCGGCCGGATTGCACCCTGTCGCTGGGGCAGCCCACGTTCATATTGATCTCGTCGTAACCGAGCTGCTCGGCGATCCGCGCGGCGGCGGCCATCTCCTCCGGATCACTGCCACCCAGCTGCAAGGCCAGCGGATGTTCCGCCGGGTCGAAAGCCAGCAGCCGTTCCCGGTCGCCATGGAGCACCGCGGCCGAGGTGACCATCTCGGTGTAGAGCCGGATCCCGGGAGAGATCAGACGCAGCAGATAACGGCAGTGCCTATCGGTCCAGTCCATCATCGGGGCGACGGCGGCCCGGCGTTGTGGTTCGCTGATCACGCCATCAAGGATACGCGACGGACGGCGATCCGCGTCAGTCGAAACGCGCAGTCTCCGCGATCAGGAAATCCACCACCGCCTGCAGCGCTTCGTGCTCGCTGGCGCCCTGCCCGACCGCTTCGCCGTAGACCTTGACCTGTCGATGGGCACTGGTACCCCGCTTGAGGATGTCGCGGGCCCGCTCCACCTCCGCCAGGCATCCCAGCTCCTCCGCATCCTCGCGCACGATCTCGATCAGCTCCTCGACCAGGTCGGCGTAGGGGATGATCTCGCCTTTGGCCAGGTCCACCATGCCCTCGTCGAAGCTGTAACGCATCGCCCGCCAGCGGTTCTCCATCAGCAGCATGGGCGAATACATGCGCCAGCGCCGGTTGGCGCAGCGCAGACGGTAGAGCATCCGCATGAGGCTGACCGTCAGTGCCGCCAGGGTTACGCCGTCCTCGAGCCGCGTGCAGACGTCGGTGACCCGCATCTCCAGCGTCGGGTACCGATCGCTGGGTCGCAGATCCCACCAGATCTTTGTGGCATCCTGGATCAGCCCGGCGTTGACCATCACCCCGACGTGCCGCCGGTATTCCGCATAGCTGACGAAGCGCTCCGGCAGACCGGTCCGCGGCAGGGCATCGAAGACCGTCAGCCGGTAGGACTTCAGCCCCGTGTCCTCGCCCTCCCAGAACGGCGAGGAGCACGACAACGCCAGAAGATGGGGCAGGAAGTAGGAGAACTGGTTCATCAGATCGATGCGCAGCTCGTCGTCCTCGATCCCGACGTGCACGTGCATGCCGCAGATCAGCAGGCGGCGGGCCGCCGCCTGCATCTCGGCGGACAGCGTGTCGTAGCGCTCCCGCTCGGTATGCTTCTGATCCAGCCAGCGTGCATAGGGATGGGTGGAGGCCGCCACCGGCGCGAGACCATGGCGGTTGGACACTTCGACCACTGCCGACCGCAGACGCGTGAGATCGGAGCGGACTTCCTGGATATCGGAACAGACCCGGGTGCCGATCTCGATCTGTGCACGGAGGAACTCGGGGCTGACCTGGCCCTGGAGCAGCCCTTCGCACTCCTCCATCAGCGACGGGGGCGGCTCGGCGCACAGATCCCGCGTCTCCCGGTCGACCAGCAGATACTCCTCCTCGACTCCGAGGCTGAAGCTGGGTTCGCGGGGAGACATCATCTAGGTGGCCGGCCGCATGACCTGGTACAAGTCGTCCTCGGCGAGGATCTCCTGCAGTACACGGCCCAGGATGTTGGACCAGCGGTCAGCGCCTTCCGGGCTGTTGATCAGGTCCTGGCGGATCTCGATGGAGACATGGGGCAGACCGCCCGGCTCGGCGTGATGGTCGATGGTGTAATCGGCCGGCGCGCGGCCCGAATAGGGCTCGTTGTCCCCGACCACCATGCCCGGCACCTGCCGCAGTTTCTCCATCAGCGGTACCGGGATGCGCGGGTCGGTGTCCCACAACACGCCGATTTGCCAGGGCCGGGACGTGCGGTTGAAGATCGGCGTGAAACTGTGGATGGCGATCACAGCGGGGACCACGCCGGCATCCATGAAGCGGCGCAGACGCTGGTCGATCCCGGCGTGGTAGGGATGAAAGATGGTGCGTGCCCGGATCTGTTTCTGCTCTACGTCCAGGTCATGGTTGCCCGGCACGAATTCACCGTCGCTGACCGCCAGGATGCACGTGGGGTCGTCCAGATGGCGATTGCAGTCGATCACCAGTCGCGAGTAGCTCGCCAGCAGGGCCGGCGCGTCCAGCATGCGGGACAGGCGGCGGGTGACATCGCCGGCGCCGATATCGCAGGCGATGTGGCGACGCAGCGCCAGTTCGTCCAGTCCGAGATTATTCAGGCTGGCGGGGATGCGGCGGCTGGCGTGGTCGCAGACCAGCAGTACCCGGGCCGAACCGGCGTCATTGATCAATTCGAAGGGGCCGGGCTCATCCGGGCCGAGCAGGCCCTGAGTCTGCGGCGATTCCGGACCTCCACGGGCCGGCCCTACGGCGATCTGACGGCGTATTTCTTGGGCTTGTTCACCCGATCCGATCGACATCGCCTCAGTTTACCCCGAAACGGGGCCACCGCAAACGCGCCGGATCAGACCAGCCGCAGGGTCGGACTGGTGCCCGTTTCGGCCAGTCTCGGCCCGGTCGCGCGGGCCAGCTGACGAAAGTCCGTGACCGGTGCCGGCTTGGCGAAATAGTAACCCTGGGCATACTCGACTCCGATCGACCGCAGGGTGTCGAGCACTTCTTTCGTCTCCACATGCTCAGCCACGGTGCGGATGCCCATGGCGCTGCCCACCTGGGTGATGGCCTTCACCATGGTCTGGTCGATGCGGTCGGCGGTGATCTGCTTGATAAAGTGGCCGTCGATCTTCAGATAGTCCACCGGCAGGTTCTTCAGATAGGTGAAGGAAGACAGCCCGCTGCCGAAATCGTCGAGCGAGAACTCGCAGCCGCGACGCTTGATCTCGGACATGAAGTGCGCCGCCACCGAAAGATTACTGATGGCCGCCGTCTCGGTGATCTCGAAGCAGATCGCCCCGGGCGCCAGCTCGTGGCTCTCCAATTGCTGCAACACGAAGGCGAGGAACTTGTCGTCGTTGAGCGAGGTGCCGGACAGGTTGATCGCCAGCGAGTAACCGCCCTCGCCGCCGCCACGGCCGCTGTCCACCAGCCCCTCCAGTGCCCGACGGATCACCCAGCGGTCCAGGGTCGGCATCAGGTTGTATCGTTCAGCCGCCGGGATAAAGGCATCCGGCGGCACCAGGCCGCCGGTCTCGTCACGCATGCGCAGCAACAGCTCGTAGTGCGCGCGCGGATCGTCGGTGTCGCCGATGGGCACGATCGGTTGGTAGAACAGCTCGAAACGGCCATCCTCCAGCGCCCGGGTCACCCGGGAGACCCACTGCATCTCGGCATGCCGCTCCGCTGCGTCACCGTGCTGGTAGACATGCAGCCGGTTTCGGCCCGAGTCCTTGGCTGCGTAGCAGGCAACGTCCGCGGCGGACAGCAGCGCGGCCACGCTGTCGCTATCGCCGGACATGGCGACGACGCCGATACTGACGCCGATATCGAACACCGCTTCCTGCCAGAAGAAACGGTATTCGCGGATCGCCTGGCGCAGGGCGTCACCGATCTCGATCGCCCGCTCCAGCCCGCAGTCCTCGAGCAGGATGCCGAACTCATCACCGCCAAGACGGCAGACCACGTCGGTGGCACGTACCCGCCGGGTGATCAGGCTGGTGACCTGTTGCAGGAGCTGATCGCCGGCGGAGTGGCCACAGGTGTCGTTGACGATCTTGAACTGATCCAGGTCCAGGTACAGCAGCACGTGTGTCAGGTCCCGGTCGGAGCGGGTGTTCTGCAGCGCCCGTTCGAGACGGGTCTCGAATTCCCGCCGGTTGATCAGACCGGTGAGGGAATCATGGGTCGCCTGGTAGGCGAGCTGATGACGCAGACGGCGCTCTTTGCCCACGTCGTGGAACACCATCACGGCACCGACCACCTTGCTGCGATGGTCGCGGATAGGTGCAGCCGAATCCTGGATCGCGATCTGGGTCTGGTCGCGGCTGACCAGTATCGAATGCTGACCCAGCTCGGTGACCTTGCCCTCGCGCAGACAGGCAAACACCGGGTTCTCGACTTCCTTACCGGTCCCCTCGTGAAGGATCTTGACCACCTCGGCCACGGGCCGGCCGGCTGCCTCTTCGGCTCGCCAGCCGGTCAGGTGCTCGGCGACGGGATTGAGATAGTCGATCCGGCCCTTCGCATCAGTGGTGATGACCGCGTCGGCGATGGATTTGAGCGTGACCTGGGCGCGCTCTTTCTCCTCGAACACGGCCAGTTCGGCGCGCTTGCGGTCGGTGATGTCGGACAAGGTCCCTTCGTAGCCGCGGATGGAACCGGCGGCGTCGCGCACGACCCGGGCATTCTCGAGCACGACGATGGTGCTGCCGTCGGCCCGGCGCAGACGCAGCTCGGCGTTCCGCACCTGACCCTTCTCGTGCAGCATCTCCAGCACCGCTTTCTGATCATTGGCGTCGACGTAGAGATTGGTGGTCGGGCCGATCGCCTTGAGCGCCTCCTCTGATTCGTATCCCAGCATCTTCACCAGCGCCGGGTTGGCCGAGATGAAGCAGCCGTCTGCCGATACCTGGTAGACCCCGTCGAGCACGTTGGCGAACAGGCCGCGGAAGCGCGCCTCACTCTTGCGGATCGCCTTCTCGGCGAGCTTGCGCTCGATCGCGATACCAGCGAGACGGGTCATGCGGTCGAACAACTCGAAGCTGCGCTGCACCGGTGCGCGCGACTCACGGTAGAACACGGCGAACACGCCCACCAGGTCGCCGACCGAGGAACGGATGGGCGTCGACCAGCTGGACCCGAGGCCCAGCGAGATCGCCAGTTCCCGATGAGTGGCCCAGAGAGGATCGGTGCCCATATCGGCCTCGATCACGGTCTCGACCAGGGTCTTGGACGGAGCCGGTGCGGCGGTCAACGCCGCCACCGGCAGGCTGTCCATAGCGTCGATCAGCTTGTCGGGCAGGTTCGGCGCCGAGCCGACGGCCAGATGCTCGCGATCGTTATCGATCAGCAGGATGGCGCAGCGGGCGCGTCCCGTCACCTGTTCGACAGTCTGGGCGACGATGTCGAGCACTTCGGACAGGGGCCCGTTCGAGGCGATCTTCTCGAGGATGTCCTTCTCGCCCGCCGCCAGCTGTTCCGCCCGTTTGCGCTCGGTGATGTTGGTGATGCTGCCGCGCACCAGCCGCCGCTTGCCGCTGACGATGCGGGCCAGACGCACCTCGCAGGGGAATACCCGGCCCTTGGCATCCTGATGCAGCCATTCGAAGACCGGTGCGCGGCCGTCCAGGGCCGCCTCGATGTGCCCGCGGGCCGAGCCGAACGAGTTGCTGCCGTCGGCCTGGAATTCCGGGCTCACATCCTTCGGCCCCCAGCGGCGCAGGGTGTCGGCGTCGGTGCGGAACATCTTGAGGGCGGCTTCGTTGAAATCCACGAACCGGTTCTTGTCCACGTCCACGACGACGATGGCCTCGGGGGCGCTGTCCACCAGCGAGCGATAGCGGGTCTCGCTCTCGCGCAGCGCGCGCTCCGCGGTGACCCGCTCGGTCATGTCGCGCAGACCGACGATAAAGATCCGCTCCTCCTCCACCATGGCTTCGCTGACCACGATGTCGCAGGGGAACTGCTTGCCGGACAGGTGCCGGCATTCGACCTGCAGCGGCGCCGTCTCGGCGCCCTTGCGATCCTTGCCGGTGGCCAGTTCGTTCAGGTAGACGCCCGGGCTGCGATCCTCGGGAAAGGGCAGCAGCAGAGACAGGTGGCTGCCGGCCAGGGTTCCCGGCTGATAGCCGAAGATCCGTTCGCCGGTGAAATTGATCGAGACGATGGTGCCTTGCTCGTTGACGGTGAGGATACCGTCCTTGACGTTATCCACCACCGCCCGCAGCCGCTGGTCGCGCAGGGCGCGATCGTCGGTGCTGAATTCCTGGAGATGGAGGCGGAGCCGGGCGACTTCTTCCTTCAGAGAGCCGATCTTCTGGTCGAACAGGCTGTATTGCCTGAGGACCATGGGGAGAAAACGCTTCAGGGTCGCCTTGTAGTCCCCGGCGTCTTTTCTTGCCCGCTCTAGCTGTAGACGCAGGAGCTTTTTCATCGCGGCCCTTGGGTGCCTGACGGCCCTGGGCGGAGTGCCCGGGCAGATCGAGGCTCAGACTATAGCTTCGCACCTGCCCCGGGGGGCGTGATGAGGGTCACGAATCAGGCACAAACAGAGGCCGGACATTGACCGATAAGTCGAAATTTTGACGGCCTATTTCGCCCATTAGAACAGAGAGTTGGGGAACATTCGTAGAAATGAAATTAATGCTGCTCAGGCGCTTTTCCGGGACTCCCGTTTGCGTTCGTGCTCCTTCAGGAACCGCTTGCGCAGACGGATGGCCTTGGGCGTCACCTCCACCAGTTCGTCGTCCTCGATGAACTCCATGGCCTGTTCGAGGGTCATCCGGACCGGCGGCGTCAGCAGCAGATTGTCGTCCTTGCCGGCGGCGCGGATATTGGTCAGCTGCTTGGCCTTCATGGGGTTGACCACCAGGTCGTTGTCCCGGGCATGGATGCCCACGATCTGACCTTCGTAGATCGGGTCGCCGGGCGCGATCATCAGCCGCCCGCGCTCCTGCAGATTGAACAGAGCATAGGCCAGTGCCTTGCCGCTGCCGTTGGCGATCAGCACGCCATTGACCCGTTTGTGGGTGCGCGGCCGGGCGGGGCCATAGTGATCGAACACATGATAGATGATGCCGCTGCCCGAGGTCATGGAACGGAACGCCGACTGGAAGCCGATCAGCCCGCGGCTGGGGATCAGGAAATCCAGCCGCACCCGGTCCTTGCCGTCCGGCCGCATGTCCTGAAGATCCGCGCCCCGCTCGCCCAGGGCTTCCATGACCGCCCCCTGGTGGGCCAGCTCTACGTCCACCACCAGGCTCTCATAGGGCTCCTGGCGCTGCCCGTCCACTTCCCGGAAGATCACCCGGGGCCGTGACACGGCCAATTCGTAGCCCTCCCGGCGCATGGTCTCGATCAGCACCGCCAGATGCAGCTCGCCGCGGCCCGCCACGCTGAACTTCTCCGGGTCCTCGGTGGGCTCCACGCGCAGGGCCACGTTGTGGATCGCCTCGCGCTCCAGCCGCTCCCCCACCTGCCGGCTGGTGACGTAGCGGCCGTCCCGTCCGGCGAACGGCGAGGTGTTGGCCTCGAAGGTCATGGAGATGGTCGGCTCGTCCACGGTAAGCGGCGGCAATGCTTCGGGGCGCGCCGGATCGCACAGGGTGTCGGAGATGCCCGGCCGCTCCAGACCGGAAAAAGCGACGATGTCGCCGGCCTCCGCCTCGTCCACCTCGACCCGGTCGAGACCCAGGAACCCCAGCACCTGCAACACCTTGGCCTGACGGATTCCCCCATCCCTGTCGACCACCGCCACCGGCTGGTTGCGCCGCAGCCGGCCGCGGGCGATACGGCCGATACCGATGGCGCCCACATAGCTGGAGTAGTCCAGCGAGCTGACCTGGAGCTGCAGGGGCCCGTCGGGCTCCACTTCAGGCACCGGACAATGCTCGATGATGGTCTCGAACAGGGCCTCCATGCCCGGCACCATGGTCTCCGCGCTCAAACCCGACAGACCGGACAGAGCCGAGGCGTAGACGATGGGAAAATCCAGGTGCTCGTCGCTGGCGCCGAGACTGTCCATGAGATCGAAGGTCTGTTCCAGCACCCAGTCCGGCCGCGCCTGTGGGCGGTCCATCTTGTTGATCACCACGATCGGCTTCAGTCCGTGGTCGAAGGCCTTGCTGGTGACAAAGCGGGTCTGGGGCATCGGGCCTTCCACCGCGTCCACCACGACCAGCACTGCGTCCACCATGGACAGCACCCGCTCCACCTCGCCGCCGAAGTCCGCATGCCCGGGCGTGTCGACGATGTTGATGCGATAGTCGCGCCAGCGGATGGCCGTGTTCTTGGCCAGGATGGTGATGCCCCGCTCCTGCTCCAGCGCGTTACTGTCCATGGCCCGCTCCGGCAATTCCGTCC
>CBDTYJ010000098.1:0-9077 GCA_965364575.1 uncultured Gammaproteobacteria bacterium | reverse complement strand
CGACGACCAGCGCGCCTTCGAACAGCTCGCCGCCCAGATACCCGGCGACGCCAACATCCTCGGCATGACCCGCGACGGCAACCAATGGGTGATGGCCGTCGAGGCGCCGGACGACCCGCTGCCGTATTACCTGTTCGATCGCCGCAGCGGGAAGGCGCAACGTCTGTTCTCCTCCTATCCGGGCCTGGAGGGCCAGCCCTTGCAGCCCATGTGGCCCCGGGTCATCGAGACCCGGGACGGCCTGTCCATGGTGTCCTATCTCACCCTGCCCGCGTCAGCCGACAGCAACGGCGACGGCCGGGCCGACGCGCCGGTGCCCATGGTGCTGCTGGTCCACGGTGGCCCCTGGGCCCGCGATACTTTCGGCTACAGCGCCAACCATCAGTGGCTCGCCAACCGCGGGTATGCGGTGCTCAGCGTCAATTACCGGGGCTCCACCGGTTTCGGCAAGAAATTCCTCGACGCCAGCCGCCGCCAGTGGGCGGGCACCATGCACGACGATCTGATCGATGCGGTGGAGTGGGCGATAGCCGAGGGCATCACCCGGCCCGACCGGGTCGCGATCATGGGCGGCAGCTATGGGGGTTACGCCACCCTCGTCGGTCTGACCTTCACCCCCGAGCGCTTCGCCTGCGGCGTGGATATCGTCGGCCCGTCCAATCTGGTGACGCTGTTGAACTCGATCCCGCCGTACTGGGCCAGTGTGCTGGACGAATTCGCCCGCAACATCGGTGACCCGCGCACCGAGGAGGGCCGCGAGTTCCTCATGTCCCGGTCTCCGATCAGCCGGGTCGATGCCATCCAGCGGCCGCTGCTGATCGCCCAGGGCGCCAACGATCCGCGGGTCAAACAGGCGGAATCCGATCAGATCGTCGAGGCTATGCAGAAGAAGGGTCTGCCCGTCACCTATGTTCTGTTCCCGGATGAGGGCCATGGCTTCGCCCGGGCGGAAAACAGTCTCGCGTTCTACGGCATCACCGAGGCCTTTATCAGCGCCTGCCTTGGCGGAGATTACGAACCGCTGGGCGACGCGCTCGAGGGCAGCAGCACCACCGTACCGGCCGGCGCGGAGCACATACCGGGTCTGGAGGCCGCGCTGGAAGGATTCACGCCGGAGATCCGGAAATAAGCCCGGTCCGGCGGGCAAGCGGGAGATCGCCGTGGCGATCCGGGTCGGTGCCGGCCACGCGACACGGATTCCACCCCTCGCCGGGTGAACTGTCCGCAATGAGCCTTAGGGGTCATGTGGCGATCCGGCGGCTATAATCCGCCCGGGCACCGGCCGACCCCCACCGCGCGCCGGGCATTCATCGCCGACCATCGGCTGACAGACGGCTCCAATGCGATTGATCAAAGGCCTCATCGCGCTCCTGATCCCGCTGCTGATCCTGACGGTAGGCGTCGAGTTCTCCCTGCGTATCCTGCCCCAGGTCATCCCGCTGCCCCTGCTCCAGCATTTTCAGCCGGATATGCGTCTGCGCATCGCCGAGGACCGCGGTCTGCCGACGACCCGGGCCGCCATGGCGGTGGAGCGTGACGATGGCGGACCCCTGCTGCGCAAATTCCGGCCCGAGACCGAGGTGAACTGGACCTTCCAAGACAAGGATGCCGTTCCATCGATCGTCACCGATGACATGGGCTTCTGCAATCCGCCGACCGCCAGCTACCATCGCGTACCCATCGATGTGATCGCCATCGGCGATTCTTTCACCTGGTGCCATACGGTCCCACCGGCCGCATCCTGGCCCGCAGTGCTGTCCCGGCTCTCGGGGCGCAGCACCTATAACCTCGGCGTACCAGGCATCGGACTGTACGAGTATCTGGTGATCCTGCGCCGCTTCGGTCTTTCCCGGCAGCCACGCGTCGTGATCATGAATGTCTACGAGGGCAACGACCTGCGCGACGCCATGCGCTACTGGGCCTATCGCAACGGCCGCCCGGCCACGCCGGCAGCGCGCGATTGTTCAGGGTGGGCATGCCGGTCACTGGGCCAGCGCAGCTATGTCTACAATCTGGCGGTCGCGATAAATATCGAGTATCTGCAGCCGCTTTTCGCCGCCAGCGGTCCGGCCGTCGACGCGGCATTCGAAGCTGTCGATACGGACGATCTGAACTTCTATTATGCGCTGGATTTCGGTGGCGAACCGGTGCCTTTCAATCTGCGCAACGCAGACCGGGACGAGATCGCGGTGGCCACTGCCATGGCCCAGGGGGCCCTGTCGCCGACGCTGTTCGACGATGCGCTGGGAGAATTCGTGTCACTGGCAGCCACGCACGGCTTCGTGCCGGTGGTCGCCTACACGCCATCGGCCCATACCGCCTATGCGGAATACGTACGATTCGAGGATCCGGATCTGGTGCCGCTGATGGCCGGGATGAGCGCGACACTGAGGGAATATTTCCGGCTGTCGGGCGAGCGCTTCGGCTATTTCTTCCTGGATCTGACCGGGCCGTTGCAGGACGTCATCGCGGTTCAGGGACCGGAGCGGGCGCAGCAGCTGCTCTACGGCCCGGTGTCCATCCATTATTCCGTTTACGGCCACCGGCGCGTGGCCGAGGCCGTGGCGGAATTCCTGCAGCAGCTCCCGCCATCAGAAGATCCGGCCGTTCCGTGACGCCCGGCCGGCGAGCGTGCCCCGGCGGCGGAACAGGCGGTTACTCGACTGTTTCCCCGGCGCCGCGGGCGATGACGTCGAGAAACGCGGCGCCGTAGCGCTCCAGCTTGACCTGACCGACACCGGTGATATCCAGCAGCTCCGCTTCGCTGGCAGGCTTGCGCTGACTCATCTCCACCAGCGTCGCATCCCCGAACACCACGTAGGGGGGTACACCCTGGTCCCCGGCCAGCCGCTTGCGCAGGGCCCGCAGCGATTCGAACAAGGCTTCGTCGGCCGGCTCCAGACCGACAGCGGAGCGAGCGCGCTTTTTCTTCTTCGCTTCCCGGATGCGCGGCCGCGCCAGTCGCAGGGTCTGTTCGCCGCGCAACACCGGGCGTGCTTTCTCCGTCAGCTTCAGCACCGAATAGTTGGCCACGTCCTGGCTCAGCAGGCCCAGGTGGATCAGCTGCCGGGTCAGCGAGGTCCATTCCGCATCGCTCGTCTCCGCGCCGATACCATACGTAGACAGTCGCTCGTGACCGAGTTTGCGGATCCGTTCGGTATCGGCGCCCCGCAAGACGTCCACCACGTGGCGGATACCGAAACGTTCGCCGACCCGGTAGACGCAGGAGAGCACCTTCTGCGCCGCCACGGTGGCGTCGAAGGTCTCCGGTGGATCCAGACACACGTCGCAATTGCCGCAATCGGCGTCCAGCTCTTCGCCGAAATACCCCAGCAGCACACGCCGGCGGCAGCTCAGGCTCTCGGCCAGACCGACCATGGCCTGCAGCTTGTGGGACTCGATCCGCCGCTGGTCCGGGTTGTCCGTGCTTTCCAGCAGCCGGCGCGCGGTCACGACGTCCTGGGCCCCGTAGAGCAACAAGGCCTCGGACGGCAGGCCGTCCCGGCCGGCACGGCCGGTCTCCTGGTAATAGCCTTCGATGTGTTTCGGCAGGTCGTAATGGACCACGAAGCGCACATTGGGTTTGTCGATCCCCATGCCGAAGGCCACGGTGGCGACGACGATCTTGAGATCATCGCGCAGGAAGCGCTCCTGGATATCGTGGCGCAGCTCGCCGGGCAGACCGGCGTGGTAGGCGGCGGCTTCGAAGCCGGCCTGAACCAGATGGCCCGCGATCTCCTCGGTGCGTTTGCGAGACAGGGCATAGACGATGCCGGCTTCACCCCGGCGCCCGTCCAGGAAGCGGGTCAGCTGATCCATGGGCCGGTGTTTTTCCAGCACCGTGTAGCGGATATTGGGCCGGTCGAAGCTGCTGACATAGCGCTGCGCCCGCTCCAGCCCGAGGCAGCGGACCACGTCATCCCGGGTATGGGGGTCAGCGGTGGCGGTCAGGGCGATCATCGGCACCGCCGGAAAGTGCGAGCGGAGTTCGCCGAGCGCCGCGTATTCGGGCCGGAAATCGTGGCCCCATTGGGACACGCAATGGGCCTCGTCCACGGCCAGCAGCGCGATCGGGATCTGGCCCAGGCGGGCGAGGAAATCCGGCGCCATCAGCCGCTCCGGCGCCACGTAGAGCAGATCCAGTTCGCCGGCGTGCAGCCGCGCCAGCACCTGCCGCGCTGCGGCAGCGTCCAGAGAGGAGTTATAAAAGGCGGCGGCGACGCCGTTGGCGGTCAGGGCATCCACCTGGTCCTTCATCAGTGAGATCAGGGGCGAGGCGACCAGGGCGACGCCGGGGCGATGCAGCGCCGGCAGCTGGTAACAGAGCGACTTGCCGCCGCCGGTCGGCATCAATACGAACACGTCCCGGCCCGAGACGAGGTCTTCGACGATGGCCTGCTGCAGGGGCCGGAATTCATGCAGACCGAACACCCGGCGCAGGGTGTCCTGGATCGAGCCGGCCGGTTCAGCCATCGTCATGGGAAATCGTCACCAGTGCGGGTACGGGGTCTATCGGGAGTCTCCGTTCAGCGGCTGAAACTACGCCCGAGCCCGGTGTCAGGGCGGGCAGAACGCCGAGTCAGGACGATACCCGGCGCGGGTCAGTTCGACCCGATCTCGATTTCGGTGACTTCCACCGGAATCAGCCCGGATTGCTCGTTGGCTTCCTCGGCGGCCCGGTCCGCCGTGTCGTCGGCCACGTCTTCGGGCATCGCGGCCGGGTCTTCGGGTCGGCCGGCGGCGTCGCCGAAGTAGGTCCCGTCCGGCGCCAGATGGCATTCGCCGCTGACGTGGCTGCCGTCCGGGCATCGGGTCAGGCCACCGCCGCCGGTGCAGGCGGCGGTGGCCAGTAGCAGTGAGAGCAGAATAAGCGGCTTGTCGCCGCGCAAGATCCGTTCAGGCCGGCGTGACATTCTCGGCCTGGAGCCCCTTGGGGCCCTGCTTGACCTCCATGGTGACCTTCTGGCCGTCGACCAGGGTGCGCCGACCCTCCGCGTTGATGGCGGTGTGATGGACGAAGACGTCGGGCCCGTTCTCCTGTTCGATGAAACCAAAGCCCTTCTGATCGTTGAACCATTTTACGGTTCCGGAAACAACTTCACCTGACATGCTGACCTCGTTCCTGGTTAATCGCCTGGCCGGGCTGACCGCCCGGGAGATAAGTCTTACCACAACAGCGCCCACAAATCCCGAGAAAAAAGCGACCGCGGTCCGGATCCGGGCAGCGCCGTAAGGCCCTGGCGACCCGGTGACGGGCACTCGGAACCCACCGCCTTCTCGGCGGTTCCTAAGGATTCCAAAGGTATTCTCAAGCAATTCCTCATGACATTCACGAGCTTCCGGCGCAGAGTCGACTTGTGGCGATGGAATCAGGTGGATTCCGCTGCCGCAGGAGATATGATCGCCCCGCCAACTGCGGACAGCCCTTGGGGCCGGTGAGCCGGCCGGGCAGGAGAATCGACATGAATACACGAGCCCTCGTCTTGGGCCTGATAACGGCCAGTACGCTGATAGCCGGCTGTACGGCCAGCCAGCACGTCCAGGACGTGCGCGCGGAGGATACGGACCGGCTGACCGTCGGCACCGTTCAGCGGGAGATCCGCATCGGCATGTCGGGCGCCGAGGTGGCCGAAGTGCTCGGATCGCCGAACATCGTCACCACCGACGAGCAACGCCGGGAGACCTGGATTTACGACAAGATCTCCAGCGAGGTGACCTATTCCCGCAGCGGGGGCGCCATCGTCGGGCTGTTATTCAGCAGCTCTGGCGGTGGGCTGGGCGCAGGCAGCAAGAGCGCCGGCGCCACATCGACCTCGCAGCGGACGCTGACGGTGGTGATTCGCTATGACGAGAACAACATGGTCCGGGATTTCTCTTATCACACGTCCAGCTTCTGAGCGGTCGCCCGATCATGACCAGAGCATCGGCTATGCGGCGGGTACTGGTAATGGCGGTGATGGTTTGTGCCGCGGGCTGCGCCGGCCCGAAGATTCCGCCTGATGCGCTGCGCCTCCACGAGTCTTCCCTGGAACTAAGGGCCAGGCAGAGCCGGATATTCGAGGCGGAGTCCGAGGAAGCGATTCTGGCGGCATCCGTGGCGGTGCTGCAGGACATGGAGTACAACCTGGACTTCATCGAGAAACCCCTCGGCGTCCTGACCGCGTCGAAGAAAGTCGACGCCGATTCGGGTTCGGAGAAGGTCGGTCTGTTCGCCATGGATGTGCTGTGCGCCATCGGAGGCAGCAGCTGCGGTTACTACGCCACCGCTTCGGATGAACAGATCATCTCGCTGACCCTGGTGGTGGCCCCGAGCCTCGCCCGGCCCGAGGACTTCGCCGCCCGGGTCACTGTCCACTACGTCGTGTTTGACAAGATGGACCGGGTCAAGAAACGCGCCGTGATCGACGATGTAAGAGTGTACGAGGAGATTTTCTCCAAACTGTCCAAATCCCTTTATCTGGGAGGCGTTGAATGACCGGTGTGTTCAGATCACTCACGGCGCTGTTGATCATCACCATGGCGGCCGCCTGCGCCGCCACGCCGCCTGATGTCACCGGGGCCGGCAGCCAGCTCGAAACCCGCCAGATCCAGACCCGGGAATATGACACCCTGGACAGGGTCAAGACCTTGCGATCGGTGATCGCCACTCTCCAGGACCTGGGTTTCGTCATCGATACCGCGGATCTGGGTCTGGGCACCGTCACCGCGACCCGGGAGGACAAGTACACGATGCGGATGACGGTCACGGTGCGGGACAAGGACGGCGAACGGATCCTGGTCCGGGCCAACGCTCGTATCGGCGAGGATACGGTCACCGATCCACTGACCTACCAGGATTTCTTTATCGCCCTGGACAAGGCCATGTTCCTCACCCGGGAACAGATTGACTAGGCAGAGCGCGCGAAAGACATCCGGGGTGAGCGAGTACGACCCCGGCCAGTGGGCCGCCGAATCAATCGCCGGCGACGCCCTGGCTTCGGGGAGCCGCGCTTCCTGACCGCACCAGGCGATTCTCCGGGAAAGAAATTCACGTAAAGTGAGATTCGCCGGCCCCATGCGCCGGCCGGGAATCTTCACGGGTTTTCTTCCGGAGACCACCATGGCTGTCGAAATGCTTGAACCCTGGGTCGAAATCCGCGGCTTGCTGCAAAGCGGCGCATCTGCCGAGACCATCGACGGTTATCTGGAAGCGCTGGAGCCGTCCGAGTGGGTGAGGATGTTCTTCCGCCTCACCGAGGACGAACAGCGGGCGCTGCTCAAGGCCGTCTCCGCGGATCAGGCCGCGGAACTCATCGAATACCTGCCCGATACCCATGTGGCCGATCTGATCGACGACATGCCCTCACACGATGTGGCGGCCATCGTGGGGGAGATGGCCAGCGATGAGCGAGCCGACCTGCTGGCGGAACTGGAATCCGAAGAGACGGAAGCCATCCTCGGACACCTGGACGAGGAAGAAGCCGAGGAAACCAGGCAGCTGATCAGCTACCCGGCCGATGTGGCCGGTGGCCTGATGATGACGGAGTTCGCCGTCTACCCCATGTCCGCGACCGTGCGTGAGGTGGTCGATGAATTGACCGGCCGGGACGGTGATTATGACTATCTGACCGTCCATTACATTTACGTGGTCGTGAAGCGGCGCAAACTCAAAGGCGTGCTGCGGCTGCGGGACATGGTGTTCGCGGATCCCGACGCCCGCATCGGCGAACTGGCCAGGCCGGCGGAGACGGTGTCGCCGGACGCGAGTCTCGGGCAACTTGAGGACTTCTTCGACGAACATGACATCGCCGCGGTGCCGGTGGTGGACCAGCGCGGCTTCCTGCTCGGCATCGTACGCCGGCGCGCCTTGCTGGAGGCGATCGCAGAGAAATCCGAGACCGACAGCCTCAAGTCCGCCGGTATCGTCGGCGGTGAGGAACTCCGCAGTATGCCCGTGCTGGTGCGCTCCCGCCGGCGGCTGACCTGGCTGAGTGTGAACATTGGCCTGAACATCATCGCCGCCAGCGTCATCGCCCTGTACCAGGACACCCTGAGCGCCGTCATCGCACTGGCCGTCTTTCTGCCTATCGTCTCGGACATGAGCGGCTGCTCCGGCAACCAGGCCGTCGCCGTGAGCATGCGCGAATTGACCCTGGGAGCCGTGGTGCCTCGCGATCTCTTCCGGGTCTGGAGAAAGGAAATCCTGGTGGGGCTGATCAACGGCATCGCGCTGGGCGGCCTGCTGGCTCTGGCGGCCTGGCTGTGGCAGGGCAATCCCATGCTCGGACTTGTGGTCGGTGCCGCGCTCGCACTCAATACCATGGTGGCGGTATCCATCGGCGGCACCGTCCCCCTGGCTCTCAAGGGTATGGGCGTGGACCCGGCGGTGGCTTCCGGGCCGGTGCTCACGACGGTGACCGATATGTGCGGCTTCTTCCTGGTGCTCAGCCTGGCCACGCTGGCGCTCCCCGCCATCTCCTGAGCGGACGTCCACCTGGACGTGTTCGCTGCTGCCCGCGCTTTTTGCCGGGGCTGGGCAGGACCCGGGGAAACGGGGGATACTGCGCCCTGGATCAAGCCACGGGCCTGAGTATGGAAAACGGCACTCGCAACGCTCCCATCGACATGGATGCGGAGACCTTCCGTCGGCTCGGCCACCGGCTGGTCGACCGGATCGCCGAGTATCTGGATACCCTTCCCCGGCGGCCACTCACCCGCGGCGAGACCGTACAGCAGGTCCGCGCGCTGGTCGGCGAGGACCCGTTGCCCGAAGCGGGGACCGATCCCGAGCGCTTGCTGGAGCAGACCGCCGAACTCATGTTCGAGCACTCGCTACACAATGGTCATCCGCGCTTCATGGGCTACATCACCTCCTCGGCGGCGCCCATGGGGATGCTCGGGGATCTGCTGGCCGCCGCGGTCAACCCCAACGTCGGGGGCTGGCAGTTGTCGCCGCTGGCGGCCGAGATCGAGGGTCAGTGTGTGCGCTGGATGGCCCAGCTTCTGGGTTACCGTTCCGGCTGCGGCGGGCTGATGGTCAGCGGCGGCAACGTGGCCAATATGATCGGTTTCTTCGCCGCCCGGCGAGCCATGCTGGG
>CBDTYJ010000097.1:0-9143 GCA_965364575.1 uncultured Gammaproteobacteria bacterium | reverse complement strand
GTGGCGGCGCTGGTCTACGGAGGCGTCATGCTGGTAGGCGCTGCCGCGGGCAGCCACGACCCGCTGAGGCCGCTCCAGGGCCTGGGCGCCGATGAAAAGGTGGCCGGCCTGGACTTCCGTCTGATCAAGTCCTCCGATGATCTGGATCAGGCCCTGGCTGAAGCGGCCTCCGCGGGGCGCCTGGCGATGCTGGATTTTTACGCGGACTGGTGCGTGGACTGCAAAAAGATGGAACGGTACACGTTCACCGAGCCGGCCGTGGCGGAGGCTCTCGACGGCATGCTCCTGATCAAGGCCGACGTCACCGCCAACGACGCCCAGGACCGGGAATTGCTCAACCGGTTTGGTATTTTCGGCCCGCCGACCATCGCTTTTTTCGATACTGCGGGTGACGAGGTCCGGGGCTTCCGCCAGGTCGGCTTTGCGCCAGCGCCCGAATTCAGCCTTCACATCGAACGATTCCGGGAACAGACCCGATGACGGCAAAAAGACAGATCCTCCTCCTTGTCGCTATCGCCCTGATGGCCGGGGTCGGAGGTTACCTCGCCTACCGGAACACGGTCACGGCGCCCGACGGGCCCAAGGTGTCGGCCGGGAAGATGCCGGAATTCGTGCTCCCGGACCTGACCGGCAGTGACCGGCAGGGATCCGAGTGGGCGGGTCGCGCGCGGCTGCTGAATTTCTGGGCCACCTGGTGTCCGCCATGCCGGCGCGAAATCCCGCTGCTGATCGACCTGCAGGCCGAATACGGTCCCCGCCTCGCGGTGATTGGCATAGCGATCGACGAAATGGAGGCGGTTAGGGAATACGCCGTGGAGAATCAGTTCAACTATCCGGTGCTGGTCGGCCAGCAGAATGCGGTGGAACTGGGCAACAAAGTGCTGGCGGACTGGATCGGATTGCCGTTTACCGCCTTCGTCAACCCTTCCGGCGACATCGTGCGGGTCCACGTGGGCGAGCTACACAGGGATGAGGCCGAAAGGTTTCTGGCGGAAATCCTTTGAGGCCGATTGCCGCATTGCGGAAGAACTTCGTAAAAAAATAGGCAAACTGCTGCGAAAAGCTGTAATCTCGGCCCTATCTTCCCCAGCCGAACGGATAGGATGCCGAGGTGGCGCACCTGCTCCTGATCAATGGCCCCAATCTCGACCTGCTCGGCCAGCGGGAGCCAGGGCTTTACGGCGAGCTGACGCTGGCGGACATCGAAGCCCGGTGCTCGGGGCTGGCCACGGACCTGGGGCACCGTCTCACCGCCTACCAGAGCAACGCCGAACATGAGCTGGTGGCGCAGGTCCACCAGGCCTCCCGGGACAAGGTCGATTTCATCCTCATCAACCCGGCCGCATTCACCCATACCAGTGTGGCCCTGCGCGATGCGCTTCTGGCGGTCGCGATCCCCTTCATCGAGATCCATCTGAGCAACGTGCACGCGCGCGAGGCCTTCCGCCACGCGTCCTATTTTTCGGATATCGCCCGGGGCACGATCACCGGTCTGGGCGCGATCGGATACGAACTGGCGGTCCGGGCGGCCGCTGACCAGCTGGACTAGGGACCAACGCGGCGGACCGCCGATTCTCACGGGAGGCGCCATATGGATATCAGAAAAGTAAAAAAACTCATCGAGCTGCTGGAAGAGTCCGACCTGGCGGAGATCGAGATCACCGAAGGCGACGACTCGGTCCGCATCAGCCGTCACAGTCAGGCCCCGGTCCCTCCGCCGGCATCGACCCAGGCCATGCAGTTGCCGGCCATGCCGGCCGCCGCCGGGGGTGACGCGATCCCCGATGCACCGGCGCCACAGCCGGACGGCACCACGATCAACGCGCCCATGGTCGGCACCTACTACGCCTCGCCGGCGCCCGGAGCCAAACCCTTCGTACAGGTGGGCAGCGAAGTCCAGGTCGGCGACGTGCTCTGCATCATTGAAGCCATGAAGATGATGAACCAGATCGAGGCCGAACAGGCCGGGCGCATTGTTTCGGTACTGGTCGAAAACGGGGAGCCGGTCGAGTTCGGACAACCCCTGTTCGTCATCGAATAGGCGCAGCACCGATGCTAGACAAAATCGTCATTGCCAACCGCGGCGAGATCGCCCTGCGGATCCTGCGTGCCTGCCGGCAGATGGGGATCAAGACGGTGGCGGTGCATTCCGAAGCCGACCGCAGCCAGAAACACGTGCTGCTGGCCGATGAATCAGTGTGTATCGGGCCACCCCCGTCTGTAGACAGTTACCTCAATATGCCGGCCATCATCAGCGCCGCCGAAGTGACCGACGCCATGGCTATCCATCCGGGATACGGCTTCCTCTCGGAGAACGCCGACTTCGCCGAGCGGGTTGAAAACAGCGGCTTCGTGTTTATCGGCCCGCGGCCGGACACCATCCGTCTGATGGGAGACAAGGTCTCTGCCATTGCCGCCATGAAGGAGGCCGGAATCCCGTGCGTGCCCGGCTCCGACGGCCCCCTGGGCGATAGCATCGAGGAGAACGCGCGCATTGCCCGACAGCTCGGCTATCCGGTGATCATCAAGGCCAGCGGGGGCGGCGGTGGACGCGGGATGCGTGTGGTGCACTCCGAGGCGACCCTGCTCAACGCCATAACTGTGACACGGTCGGAAGCCATGTCGGCGTTCGGTAACGACACTCTCTATATGGAGAAATTCCTGGATCATCCGCGTCATATCGAATTCCAGGTACTGGCCGACATGCACGGCAATGCCATCCATCTGGGCGAGCGGGACTGCTCCATGCAGCGACGGCATCAGAAAGTCATCGAGGAGGCGCCGGCGCCGGGCATCACCGCGGAACAGCGACAGAAGATGGGGGACCGCTGCGCCGATGCGTGCAGGGAGATCAGCTATCGCGGCGCCGGAACATTCGAGTTCCTGTATCAGGACGGCGAGTTCTTTTTTATCGAGATGAATACCCGTCTGCAGGTTGAGCACCCCGTCACCGAGATGGTCACCGGTGTAGATATCGTCCGCGAACAGATCCGGGTCGCGGCCGGACTTCAGCTGGAAATCTCACAGGACGAGGTAGAGATGCGAGGCCACGCCATCGAATGCCGGATCAATGCGGAAGATCCGTCCAAGTTCATCCCCTGCCCGGGGCCGATCAACCAATGGCACGCGCCGGGCGGGCCGGGCGTCAGAGTCGACACCCACATCTACAACGGGTATGTGGTGCCGCCATTCTACGACTCGATGATCGGAAAATTGATCGCCTGGGGGAACGACCGGCCCATCGCCATCAGCCGCACCCAGCAGGCGCTGGCGGAGATGGTGGTCGAGGGCATCAAGACCAATATCCCCTTGCACCAGGAAATATGCAGTCACTCTGCTTTCAAGAACGGCGGCACCGATATCCACTACCTGGAGAAACGGCTGGGTCTGTGATCGCCGCCGCCGTACCCGGGACCAGGCCGACGAAGATGTCATGGCTTCAGATTTCGTTCGATGTGGACAGGGGCGAGGCTGATCTGGCCGCCGAACGGCTCGAATTCGCCGGTGCCAGTTCGGTGACTTTCGCCGATGCCGGCGACCAGCCGGTCCTCGAGCCGGGTCCCGGAGAGACGCCCCTGTGGCCCAGGATCCAGGTCAGCGCCTTGTTCCCGCTGGCAGCGGATCCCCGCTCAATAGACCGGAGCCTGAATCAGCCAGCGCCGCTGAGTTCGCGCTCTGGCCTTTTCGTCAGTCTGCTGGGCGACCGGGACTGGGAGCGGGAGTGGCTACAGGACTTCGGACCGATGCGCTTCGGCCGCCGGCTGTGGGTCTGCCCCGGCGGCATGGAGCCGCCGTCGGACGACGCCATCATCGTGCGGCTTGATCCGGGACTGGCTTTCGGCACCGGAACCCATCCCACCACGTCCCTGTGCCTCGAATGGCTGGATGGCGCCGACCTGGACGGCCTGACCGTAGTTGACTATGGCTGCGGGTCGGGCATTCTGGCGATAGCCGCGGCCTTGCTGGGCGCGCAGCGGGTCATCGCCGTCGATAACGACCCCCAGGCCCTGACCGCTACGCGCGACAATGCGCGCCGCAACGGCGTCACCGAGCGGCTGGAGGTCTGTCCGCCGTCCGGGATGCCGGCGGCCGAGGCCGACGTGGTGCTGGCCAATATCCTGTCGGGCCCGCTGCAGACACTGGCGCCGACGCTGACGGCCATCACCCGTCCGGGCGGCCGTCTGGTCCTGTCCGGCTTGCTGGCCGGGCAGGCCGATGAGGTGGCTTCTGCTTATGGATCCGGGTTCGATCTCGAGACCCGGACCGAAGACCAGGGATGGGTCCGCCTGGCGGCACGCCGGCGCGGGCGGGAGAACTGAATTGTTTACTCAGTGTCCGCAATGCCAGACGGTCTACCGCGTCAACTCCGAGACGCTGCGTCAGGCCGGCGGACAGGTCCAGTGCGGACAGTGCAGCCTGCGATTTAATGCGCTGGCGCGACTCAGCGAAACGATGCCTGGTCCGAACGCCCCGCCCAAGCCCACGAGCGCCCCATCGCTTCCTGCTGATAACGAGGAGACGGGACCGGAGCAGCCGGGAGCCGTCCATGAAGATGTGATCTCCCGGACCGCGGCGGAACGTCCCGGCCCGGACTCCGACCGTCAGCAAGAACGCGACGCGGACAAACCTGTCGCGGATCACCCTCCCGAACCCGACTCCGAGGCCGAGCCCGGGCCTGAGCCAGAACGTACAGACGACAGCGAAAAACAAGAATACGACACCTGGCTCGGCCGTCTCGAACAAGAGTGGGATCCCACACAGACCGGCACAGAAGATGCCTGGTCCCGGGCGGCCCCCCAGGTGGATCCGCCACCGGATGCGCCGGCATCCAGCGAGGCGGCGCCCGAGGAGGACGAGACGGATCGGGCCGAGCAGGAACACGAGCCGGCGCCGGCAGCGCCGGAGGACACGGAGCAGCCGGGACAACCACGGCAGCCGACCGGGGAGACCACGGACAAGACCCGCGGTCTCGACACCGGGATCAGTTACATCGAGGCCTGGGCCGAGGATCTGCTGGCGGAGGTAGAACGCGCCGAGAGGGAGCCCGCGAACGACGGAGACGGGACGGGGCCTTCGCTGACCGAAGCGGAAGCGGGCCACGAGGAGACGTCTCCTGAGCAGCCGCTGGACGAGGAAACCTTGATGCCGCCGGAGCCCGACGCCGGCACGACCGAGGGCCCGCTGACGCTGGACGAAATTCCGGCGGAAGCCGACCGCGCGCAGGCATCGCGCGGTGAACCGCGATCTTCCGCCGTGACCGAGGCCGGGGCCGACGAACCGCTGGCGACGACCGGACCCGAAGCGAGCGACGCGCATCCGCCGGAAACGCCGGCCGACGAGGAGCCCGGAAAAGAACCCGAGACCATTGAATGGGTTCCAGTCGGCGAATCGAGCCCGGAGGTCGAACCGGGTTCCGGGGAGACGATACCCACGGACGGGACCGAAACCGGCCCGGGCGACAAATGGCTGGAGGAGACATGGGCGACGGACACCCAATCGTTCCAGCCCGAGGCATGGCTGGAACCGGATTTTGTCGAGCAGGAACCGCTGCCGGAAAAACTGGAGGGCGCAGTGGGCGAGTCCGAGGCCCAGGCCACGGCAGACGATCACGCGGCGACGGACCCGGCGATCCCGCCAGAGACCGGTCCCGGCCACCCGGAAACCGCAGAGATCGCCGGTCTGTGGCCGGAGTTCGACAGCGATGCCGAGGTCGAGGAGATCGTGCTGGAGTCGGAGCGACCGGCTGCCCCGGATCTGAAAGCCTCCCTGGATAGGGACGGACCCTCCGCGGACGCAAGCGGCGGCGGAGGCCCAGGCACCGGGCCGCAACCCGTGCCAGGCAGCGGCACCAGCGACGGGGCAACGGCCACCGCCGCAGCCGGAACGGTCCAGGCCGCCGCGGTCCGGGTGACCACCGCATCCGGACCGGCGAAAGACGAGCCGCTTTCGGACGAAGAGGCGGCGTCGACCATGGCGTTGCAAGCCGAGGAAGTGGCGCGCGAACTCGGTCTGCCACGTAACAGGCCGCTACTGAAGTGGTCCTTACGGACGTTGGTACTCCTCGTGCTGCTCGCGCTGATCGCCGCCGGCGTCCATTGGCAGCGTGGCGTGCTGATGAGAAACACCGGCCTGGCGCCCGTTCTGGAAAAGGCCTACGGGATCATCGGTATCCCGGTACAACCGCAGTGGGACATCACCGCCTTCGATATCCTCGACTCGGCCGCGCGCTCCACCGGCAGGGACCTGGTGGTGATGGCCACGTTTGTCAACGAGGCGGAATTCGCCCAACCCTATCCGGTACTGCGCGTGACACTGGAGAACCGCTGGGGTCAGGCCATCGGCCAGGAGGACTTCACACCGCAGAATTACCTGAACAGCTTCATCGCCGGTCGCAGGATGGATGCCGGAGAGCGCGCCCGGGCGGAAGTCACCCTGCGCTCGCCCGGCTCGGCCGCCGAAGGCTTCAGCGTGGATGTGTGCCTGGAGTCCACGCGCGGAGCGCTGCGGTGCCTGTCGGACCGACCGTAATCCGCGCGCAGCGGACCCCTCATTGATTTCCCACCGCGACCGGACCGGAGCCCGCCGCACCACGACCGGCACCGCCGGCGATTGACGACCGGTCCGGGACGGCTATCATTGCGCTCCCTCTCGTCTCCACGTTCTCCCATGCAGATCGGACCCTACACATTCCCCAACCGACTGGCCCTGGCACCCATGGCCGGTGTCACCGATCGACCGTTCCGCAAACTCTGCCGCCGACTCGGGGCCGGTATGGCAGCGTCGGAAATGCTGACTTCGGATACGAGCCTGTGGAGTTCAGCCAAGAGTCGCAGGCGCCTGGACCACAGCGGCGAACCCGGGCCGGTGATCGTGCAGATCGCGGGGGCCGAGCCGGAGATGATCGCCGAGGCGGCGCGGCGCAGCGTCGACCAGGGGGCGCAGATCGTGGACATCAACATGGGATGCCCGATGAAAAAGGTCTGCAACCAGATGGCCGGCTCCGCTCTGTTGCGCGACGAACTGCGGGTCGCCCGCATCCTGGAAGCCGCGGTAGCAGCCGTCAGCGCGCCGGTCACGCTGAAGATCCGGACCGGCTGGGCTCCGGAACAGCGGAACGGCGTCCGCATCGCCCGGCTCGCCGAGGAATCCGGCGTCGCGGCCCTGGCGGTGCACGGCCGCACCCGCGCCTGCCGTTTTAACGGCGAGGCAGAATACGACACCATCCGCGAGATCAAGCGGGCCGTGAACATCCCGGTCATCGCCAATGGCGACATCGATTCGCCTGCCCGAGCCGCGCGGGTGCTGGCGTTGACCGGCGCCGACGGAGTGATGATCGGGCGCGCAGCCCAGGGGCGTCCCTGGATCTTCCGGGAGGCCGATCATTACCTCCGTACAGGGCGTGATATAGGTCAGCCTGCAAGCAGCGAGGTCCGTGATATCATGCTCGCCCACCTTGAGGAGCTGTACTCGTTCTATGGCGAATACACCGGGCTCCGGGTGGCCCGCAAGCACCTATCCTGGTATTGCCGTTCGCGGGCAAATGCCGAGCCTTTCAGGCGTCAGATGGTGCGAGTGGAGAGCGCAGCTGATCAACTGCGCTTGGTTCTGGCTTTTTTCGACCAGGCTCCATCAGAAGAGCTGGCAGCATAGAAAGGGAAATCGAAACGTGACCAAACACATTTCCGGACTCGAGGTATCAACCGGCACGCGTCCTCTTCGCAGCGTCACCGAGGAGGCGATCAAGAACTACTTCGCTAATCTCAACGGCCACAAGCCCGCCGAACTGTATGATCTGGTGATCAGCGAAGTCGAAGGGCCGCTGCTGAAAGCGGTGATGCAGTACACCGGCGGCAACCAGAGCCGCGCCGCCGAGATCCTGGGTATCAACCGGGGGACCCTGCGCAAGAAATTGCGTATCCACGATCTTCTGGGCTGACACTGCCGGCAGCCGGCGCCGCTGATGAAAGCCATCATCCCGTCCCGCGCGGATGCGGATGGATAACGACGGAGCCCTGAGATGCCAAGCGTAAAGCGGGCGCTGTTGAGCGTTTCCGACAAGGATGGTATCGCCGAATTCGCGACCGCCCTGGCGGAGCGCGGAGTCCAGATCCTGTCGACGGGCGGCACCGCGGCGCTGCTGCGGGAACACGGCGTGGCGGTCACGGATGTGGCCAGCGTGACCGGCTTCCCCGAGATCATGGACGGCCGGGTCAAGACGCTGCACCCGGCCATCCACGGCGGCCTGCTCGGGCGCCCCGGCGTCGATGACAAAGTGATGGAGGAACACGGCATACAGCGCATCGACCTGTTGGCCGTCAACCTCTATCCCTTCCGTCAGACGGTGGCAGCACCGGATTGCGGCCTTGCCGACGCGATCGAGAATATCGATATCGGCGGTCCGGCGATGGTCCGGGCCGCGGCCAAGAACCACGACGCGGTGGCGGTGGCGGTGGCGCCGGAAGATTATGTAAAAATCATCGAAGCCATGGACGCCAACGGGGGCCAGGTGCCGCTGCCCTTGCGCCGGCGCCTCGCCACCAGAGCCTTCGCCCACACCGCCGCCTATGACGCGGCTATCAGCGCCTGGCTGCAGGCCCAGCCGGAATGCGCGGACGGGACGGCTGCCTTCCCGACCCAGATCACGCTCGGCTTCGACAAGCGTCTTGACCTGCGCTACGGGGAAAACCCGCATCAGCAGGCTGCGTTTTACAGCGAAGGGGCCGGGGCGCCCGGCATCGCCGGCGCCCGCCAGCTCCAGGGCAAGGAACTGTCCTTCAATAACATCGCCGATGCCGACGCGGCACTGCAATGCGTGGCGCAATTCGACGCGCCTGCATGCGTCATCGTCAAGCACGCCAATCCCTGCGGCGTCGCCGTCGCCGATGATATCGGCACCGCCTATCATCGCGCCTACAGCACGGATCCCACTTCCGCGTTCGGCGGCATCATCGCGTTCAATCGGCAGCTGGACAAATCCACCGCCGGCGCGATCATCGGCCAGCAGTTCGTCGAGGTGATCATCGCCCCGTCCCTGGCCGAGGATGTGGTCCCGGCGCTGCAGTCGAAAAAGAACATCCGCGTGCTGCTCGCCGACACTTCGACGGTGGCGTCGGGTCTGGACATGAAGCGGGTCGGCGGTGGCC
>CBDTYJ010000096.1:0-9146 GCA_965364575.1 uncultured Gammaproteobacteria bacterium | reverse complement strand
AGCGGATGCTCGTTGCCGGGCTGTTCATCGAAGCGGGGACCGGCGCCGTAGATCGCCGCAGAGGACGCGTAGATAAACGGCGTCTCGCGCTGGAGGCAGGCGTGCAGAAGCTCCTTGGAGACGGTGAAATTCTGGTCCAGCATCAAGCGGCCGTCCCACTCGGTGGTGTCGGTGCAGGCGCCCTGATGCAGCACCGCCCGGACCCCCCGGGGCAGCCCCTGGCGATTCAGTTCCAGCCGGAACGCGTCCTTGTCCTGGAAGTCACAGATCTCGCAATCGACCAGGTTGAGGAACCTGGCGCCATCGCTGAGTTCGTCCACCACCAGGATCTCGGTCTCGCCGCGCCGGTTGAGCGCGCGGACCAGATTACTGCCGATGAAGCCGGCACCGCCCGTAACGATAATCATCCTGTCTCCAGCTGCGGGCCGCCCGTCAGCTCCCGATAGAGTCCCAGGTAGCGCTCCGCCATGACTCCGGCAGAGAACTCGGCGGCCCGCTGCCGGTTGGCCTCGCCCATCCGCGCCCGGGCGGCCGGATCCCGCGCCAGGTGTGCAACCGCCTGGGCCAGGCCGTCTACGTCACCCGCCTCGACCAGGCGGCCGTTGCATCCGTCCTCGATCAGCTCCGGGATACCCCCGACGCGTGTCGCGACGACGGGCAGGCCGGCCGCCATGGCGTCCAGCAGTATAGAACCCAGCCCCTCGCGGCGCGACGGGAACAGGAACAGGTCGAACGCTGCCAGGCAGTCGGCCACCTGATCCGAATGCCCGGCGAAGACGACGCCGGGAACGCCCTCGGCCATCCGTCTCAACACCGCCTCGTCGGGACCACGCCCTACCAGCACGAAGCGCAGCTCGGGCCGGAAATCCCGCAGCCGCCTGGCCACCTCGATGATCTGGCGCTGGCCCTTGTCCGCGTCATCCAGGGCACCGATGTGGCCGACCACGAATCCACCGCCCCAGCATTCGCTCAGACCCGGATCCGGGGATGGGCGCAGATCGCTGGTGGCGCTGGGGATGACCCGGTATTCGATCATGGGATCCAGCTCTCGCAGGGCCTGACCCACGGCATCGCTCAGGGCGACCACCGCGGCGGCTCGGCCATACATGCGCCGGTTGACGCCGTGTCGGCGGGGCACGCTGAGGACGCGCCGGGTGATGAGGTACGGGGTCCGGGTAAACAGGCTGTTGAGCCAGCCGCTGCGGAGACTGCGGCCTTCGTGGATATGAATCAGATCGGGCCGGCCGATTCCAGATACGGCCGACAGCGTGCCCCGGCTCGCGATCCGTTCCAGCCCCGGCACACCCGCCAGACGCGAGATCAGCGACTCGCCGGTCCTGGCCACCAGCCGCTGGGCGACGCCGCGGGCAGACAGTTCCCGGATCAGCAACTCGGTCTGGCGCTCGCCGCCGCGGAATCCTCGTGCCAGGTTGATATGACAGACGCACCAGGGCGAGGCATCCGCGGGGACATGGCCCGGCACGCGGCTCATTGCGCGCTGGACCCGAAGCCGAGCGGGATCAGCCGGCCGGCGGCGCGAGTTCCGTCCCGGTCATCACATAGAGCGCGCCGCAGTAGGGACATTTCGCTTCGCCCGTGGCCTCGATCGGCAGATACACCTTCGGGTGAGAATTCCACAGGCTCATGCCCGGCATCGGGCAGGAGAGCGGCAGATCGGCGGCGCTCACCTCGTATCGATTTTCCGCGTTGGGTTGCACGGTGTCCTGCATGGCGGCGTCGGCTGTGCTCTGGCATCAGGATGGGGGCGCAATTATAGCAGCCGCACGGGTCGGGTCAGGACTCCATGGTGGAGTGCCACAGCTCGCTGACGAAGGCTTGCTGATCGGCGAATTCGGCTGCCGGGACGCGGCCCGCCTGGCCATCCAGGAACAGCTGATGCAGGCGCGTCCGGTAACGCAGATAGATGGCGCGGAGCCGTTCTGCCAGCTCCCGGTCGAGCACACCTGTCTCCACCAGCGCCTCGAGCTGGCGGACGTTGTCTGAATACTCCACCAGCGCCGGCAATTCATGGCAGCGGCTCAGGACCCAGTACTGGACCAGGAATTCGATGTCGCCGATACCCCCGCGATCGGCCTTGATGTCGAACGTGTCGGGTTCCTTGCTCGCGTGTTCTTCGAGCATCCGTGTCCGCATGCGGGCCACGTCCTCACGCAGGGAATCGCGGCGGATACTGTCACTGAGGATTCGCCGGCGGATCTGCTCGAATCCCTCCCGCACGCCGGGTTCTCCCGCCACCGCCCGGGCCCGCAAGAGTGCCTGGTGCTCCCAGGTCCAGGCTTCCGTCCTCTGGTAGCGTTCGAAAGCCGTCAGGCTGGTCACCAGCAGCCCGCCTTTGCCGCTGGGTCGCAGGCGAGTGTCGATTTCGTACAGCAGCCCGGACGCCGTCTGGGTCGTCAACACATGCACCAGCCGACGGGTCAGGCGGCCGAAGAACAGACCGTTGTCCACCGACTCGGCCCCCTCCGTCATCTGATCCTTGCCTTCGGAATCATGTATGAACACCAGATCGAGATCGGACCCGAAACCCAGTTCCAGACCACCGAGCTTGCCGTAGCCGATGATGGCGAATCCGCAGTTCCGGCGCTGCGCCCCGCGACCACAGCGCGGCACCCCGTACCGACTCTCGGTCTGCCGCCAGGCGATCTCGATGGCGATCTCCAGCACCGACTCGGCGATGTGGGTCAGCCCGTCGCTCACCTTCATCACCGGCAGCCGGCCACTGAGGTCCGCTACCGCCACCAGGAACACGGCGCTGCGCTGGAACTGCCGGAGCACCTCCAGCTGCCCCTCGAAGTCATCCTCGTTTATCGCAGCCAGCCGCTGGCGCAGGTCAGCCAGCAGCTGGTCCCGGTCGGGCAGGCTGTCGAACACCCTGGGATCGATGAGTTCGTCCAGGAGCAGCGGATGTCTCTCCACCTGGCGCACGAGGAACTCGCTTTGGGCGCAGAGTTCGGCAAGGTGATTCAGGGCGCCGGGATTCTCGTTCAGGAGCGCGAAGTAGGCGGACCTCAGACCGATCGCATGCAGCACGCCCAGCAACCGCTCCAGCACCTGTTCGGGGTCCGCGTGGCCCGCGGCGCGGCGGATGATGGCGGGCATCAGGGCGTCCAGACGCCGGCGGCCGGCCGCATCCAGCCGCCGCACGAATCCGGCGTCGGCCAGGCTGCGGATGGCGGCGAAGGCGCGGTCCGGATCGGCGTAACCCATATCGGAAAGCTGGCGCTCCGCCCGCTGCGGCTCCATCACTCCGCCCCAGAGTTGCTCGAGGGCATCGCTCGCCTGCGCCTCGACCGGCTCGATCTCGCCGATGACGGTATCCCGGAAATGTCCTTCCACCCGGTCCCGGTGCGTCTCCAGTTCGGCGGCGAACGTCTCCCAGTCGTCGAACCCCATGGAGAAAGCCAGACGGGCGCGGCCGACCCCGTCGTCCGGAAGGCGGTGGACCTGCCGGTCCTGCCACTGCTGCAGATGGTTCTCGGTACGGCGCAGGAATCGATACGCCGCTTCCAGCTCCGACGCCACCTGCTCGCTCAGGTGGCCGGTGCGGGCCAGACCAGGCAGCACCGTCAACAGGTTGGGTTCGCGCAGGCTCCGGTCGGCGCCGCCTCTGAGGATCTGGTAGGACTGGACGATGAATTCGATCTCGCGGATGCCACCGGGGCCTCGTTTGACGTCGCTGCGGACTGCCTCCTCGCCGGTCTCCGACTCGATCCGGCGTTTCAATTCCCGCAGCGACTCGAACACACCGTAATCCAGATAACGGCGATAGACGAACGGACGCAGCAGGCCGGAATACAGACCCATGCCTGGCCGGTAGCCGGTGACCGGCCGCGCCTTGACGTAAGCATAGCGTTCCCAGGCGCGCCCATGCTGCTGCAGATACTCTTCCAGTGCGGGCACGCTGACGACCAGCGGACCGCTGTCGCCAAACGGGCGCAGACGCATATCGACTCTGAACGCCAGCCCGTCCTCGGTGACCTGATCCAACAGCCGGATGACCCGCTGCCCGACGCGGTTGTAGAACTGCTCATGGCTCAGCGGCCGCCGGCCCGAGGTCTCGCCGCCGTTGGGAAACAGGAACACGAGATCGATGTCCGATGAGAAGTTGAGTTCGCGGCCTCCCAGCTTGCCCATGGCGAGCACCAGCAGCTCGGCAGGTTGGCCTTCCGCGGTCAGCGGCTCGCCGTGGGCCGCGGCGACCGTCCGGGTGGCGAAGCGGACCGCTGCGGTAATGGACAGATCGGCCACCTCGCTGACGTGCCCGAGGGTCTCTTCCAGATCTGATTCACCAGCCAGGTCGCGCCAGGCCGCGCGCATGAACTGCCGGCGCCGGAAAAGGCGGAGGATGCGCTGGCATTGCTCCTCGTCCGAGGCGTCCTCGATCAGCGCCAGGAACGGCGCCGCCAGCTCGCCCTCCCGCCACGGGGTCCCGACCCCATCGGGACCCGCCAGGAATTCCAGATCCTGCGGGTGTCGCTGGCAGCTTCCGAGGACGAATTCGCTGCAAGCCCAGACCCGGATCATCGAACGGATAAAGTCGGGTTTCCCGGCCAGAGATGCGGCGAGTCGGGGCTGCCCCTGCGTCAGCTGCGTCCAGGCGTCTGCGATGCCCGTGCGCAAGGCCGCCGGCAGTTCGCCGATATACGATTCCACGCGGGTGCCGTCGATCACGTCGACGACCGGCGTTTCCGCTGCTGCTTGTTCACCACGGTATTCGTGCCTCGGTGTCTCCGCCGCAAGGATAGCAGCCGGGCCGGGACAGCGGACAAAAAAAGCCCCGCCGGAGCGGGGCTTTTTCGCACATTGAAGAACGTGCAGTCGAAGCGGCAGAACTGCTTACATCATGCCGCCCATTCCGCCCATGTCGGGCATGCCGGGACCGGCGTTCTCTTCCTTCGGCAGCTCGGCCACCATGGCTTCGGTGGTGAGCAGCAGACCGGACACCGAGGTGGCGTTCTGCAGGGCCAGACGGGTGACCTTGGTCGGATCCAGGATGCCCATCTCCAGCATGTCGCCGTATTCCCCGGTGGCAGCGTTGAAGCCGAAGGTGCCCTTGCCCTCGCGGACCTTGTTCAGGACCACGGAAGCGTCGTCACCGGCGTTGCCGACGATCTGGCGCAGGGGCTCCTCTATGGCACGGCGCAGGATGGCGATACCCATATCCTGGTCATGGTTGGCGCCCTTCAGCTTCTTCAGCGCATCCATCGCCCGGATCAGGGCCACGCCGCCGCCGGGCACCACGCCCTCTTCCACTGCGGCGCGGGTCGCGTGCAGCGCGTCCTCGACGCGGGCCTTCTTCTCCTTCATCTCGATCTCGGTAGCGGCTCCGACCTTGATCACCGCCACGCCGCCGGCGAGCTTGGCCACCCGCTCCTGCAGCTTTTCGCGGTCGTAGTCTGAGGTCGCGTCCTCGATCTGGGTGCGGATCTGCTCGACCCGGCCCTTGATGTCGTCAGCCTTGCCGGCACCGTCGATGATGGTGGTGTTCTCCTTGGTGACCTGGATCTTCTTCGCCTCGCCCAGGTCAGTCAGGGTGGCCTTCTCGAGGCTCAAGCCGACTTCCTCGGAGATCACGGTGGCGCCGGTCAGGACCGCGATGTCCTCCAGCATGGCCTTGCGACGATCACCGAAGCCCGGGGCCTTGACCGCGCAGACCTTGACGATGCCGCGGATGTTGTTGACGACCAGGGTCGCCAGGGCCTCGCCCTCCACGTCTTCCGCCACGATCAGCAGCGGGCGACCGGACTTGGCCACCGACTCCAGCAGCGGCAGCAGCTCGCGGATGTTGGAGACCTTCTTGTCGTGCAGCAGCACGTAGGGGTTCTCCAGCTCCGAGGACTGGCTCTGGGCGTCGCTGATGAAGTACGGCGACAGATAACCGCGGTCGAACTGCATGCCTTCCACCACGTCCAGCTCGTTCTCGAGCGCCGAGCCGTCTTCCACCGTGATCACGCCTTCCTTGCCGACCTTGCTCATGGCCTCGGCGATGATGTTGCCGATGCTCTCGTCGGAGTTGGCGGAGATGGTGCCGACCTGGGCGATGGCCTTGTCGTCCTCGCAGGGCTTGGACAGATCACGCAGGCTCTCGACCACCGCGATAGCGGCCTGGTCGACACCACGCTTCAGGTCCATGGGGTTCATGCCGGCGGCGACGGCCTTGAGGCCTTCGCGCAGGACGGCCTGGGCCAGGACTGTGGCGGTCGTGGTGCCGTCACCGGCCTCGTCGGAAGTATGGGAAGCCACTTCCTTGACCATCTGGGCGCCCATGTTCTCGAACTTGTCCGCCAGCTCGATCTCCTTGGCGACGGAGACACCGTCCTTGGTGATGGTCGGCGAGCCGAAGCTCTTCTCGAGCACGGCGTTGCGGCCCTTGGGGCCGAGGGTAACTTTCACAGCGTCAGCCAGAACGTTGACGCCCTTCATCATGCGCTGACGGGCGTCATCGCTGAATTTGACTTCTTTAGCAGCCATTCGAATAAACCTCTTGAATTGCTTTGCAGATTCTTGCCGGGGCGGGCCTTAGCCCTCGATGACGGCCATGACGTCGTCTTCGCGCATGACCAGGAAGTCTTCCCCTTCCACCTTGACCTCGGTGCCGCTGTATTTGCCGAACAGGACCTTGTCACCCTGCTTCAGGTCCAGCGGACGGACGTCGCCGGTCTCCAGGATCTTGCCCTTGCCCACGGCAACGACCTCACCCTTGATCGGCTTCTCGGTGGCGGTGTCGGGGATGACGATGCCACCCGGGGACATGCGCTCTTCTTCGGTTCGTTTGATCACGACACGATCGTGAAGAGGACGAATTTTCATCTGAGACTTCTCCTTTGGAACGATCTTTAAGATTGAAGAACCAATCCCTATGACAGCGGGGTGAGTTGTTAGCACTCACTCCTGAGGAGTGCTAATAATAGGGTCGGTTCCGGCAGAGTCAAGGGCTGTCGGGCAGTTTTTTTGACACTCGCCATAGGGCCGTTATGCTGGTGCGCTGGCCCCGGCACCGGCTCCGGATGCGTTCACTTAACTTCATGAAAAACAAAGTAATTGTTCTGATTTCTACCTGTTCCGGGATGGACCAGGGGCGGCAGTTGGCCCGGGAGCTGGTCACGGACGGCCTGGCAGCCTGCGTCAATCTCGTGCCGGCCGTGGGCTCCGTCTACCGCTGGGAGGGTCAGATTCAGGAGGACCAGGAGACCCTGATGGTGATCAAGACCGCCGAACAACGGGCCGGCGAAGTGACCGCCTGGCTCCAGGAACACCATCCTTACGACGTGCCTGAAGTGGTCGCCCTTCCGGTCGTCGGCGGCTCCGATCGTTATCTGCGATGGGTGACCGACGCCACCACCGCCGGGAGACCGGGATGAAACCTGTCAGCGCGTTATTGTGGCTGGTGATGGCATCGTCGCCCGCCTGGGGCGCCGATCCCGAGCCGCTGCCGGTCGAGCAGGCGTTCCGCTATCAGGCTGCGGCCGACGGCGACCATCTGCGGCTGAGCTGGAATGTGGAAGACGGCTACTACCTCTACCGGAAACGCTTCGGCTTCAGCAGCCTGACCCCGGGGATCGAGCTCGGGGAACCGGTCTATCCGGAGGGCGAGATTCACGAGGACGAGTTCTTTGGCGAAAGCGTCGTGTTCCGCGGACGGTTCGTGGTCGAAATCCCCGTCAGCCGGGAAGCGGACGCTCCGAACCGCATGGCAGTGGAGATAAAGAGCCAGGGTTGCGCCGACTTCGGGCTCTGTTACCCGCCCCAGACGTGGACCACCGAGATCGAACTCCCGGCCGGCGGCGACGGCAAGGGCTCGGCTCTGCTCGACATCATCCAGCGGGATGCGGCCTACGGTGAGTTCCTGCCGCCCGACGAAGCCTTCCGGCTGAGCGTGACTCCCGTCAGCCGCGGCTGGGTCGAGCTGAACTGGCGGATCGAACCGGGTTACTACCTGTATCGACACGCCCTTAAATTCCGCGCCACCGGCCCGGATCAGAGCATCGGCGAGGCCGTGATCCCGGATGGGTTAAAAAAGACCGACGAATTTTTCGGCGAGGTCGAGACCTACTACGGCGAACTCTCGGTGCGGCTGCCGGTCGAGACCGGCGATGACGGACCGCTGCTGATGGAGGTGGGCTATCAGGGCTGCGCAGAGGACGGCATCTGCTATCCGCCGATCCGCAAGGACCTTCGCGTGGACCTGGGCGACGGCCAATCCGGCGTGGCCGGGGGGGCGGACGCGGGGCTGGATACCGGGCCGGTCTCGGAGCAGGACCGGCTCGCCGGACTGATCCGCGACGGCGCCCTGCCCTGGGTGATGGCCACCTTCTTCGGGTTCGGACTGCTGCTGGCATTCACCCCTTGCGTGCTCCCGATGGTGCCGATCTTATCCAGTATCATCGTCGGCCAGGGCGCCTCCCTCAGCACGGCGCGGGCTTTCTCCCTGTCCCTGACCTTTGTCCTGGCCATGGCGCTGACCTACACCGCCGCCGGCGTGGTCGTCGCCATGCTGGGACAGAATCTGCAGGCCGCCTTCCAGCATCCGCTGATCCTGGCGGCGTTCGCCGCCATCTTCGTGGCTCTGGCCCTCGCCATGTTCGGAGTCTACGAACTGCAGGTGCCTGCGGCCCTGCAATCGAGGCTCTCGGAGATCAGCCAGCGACAGGAGGGTGGCACGCTCATCGGCGCCGGCATCATGGGTTTCCTGTCCGCCCTGATCGTCGGGCCCTGCGTCGCGGCTCCGCTGGCCGCCGCTCTGATCGTCATCGGTCAGAGTGGAGATGCCACGCGTGGCGGTCTGACGCTCTTCGCCATGAGTCTGGGCATGGGCACGCCTCTGCTCGCATTCGGCGTATCCGCCGGCAAACTGCTGCCGAAAGCGGGGCCCTGGATGAATGCCATCAAGGCCGGTTTCGGGGTGCTGCTGCTCGGCGTAGCCATTTGGATGCTGGATAGGATCCTGCCGCCACCGGTCACTTTGGGACTGTGGGGCGCCCTGCTGATCGGCACGGGCGTGCTGATGGGCGCTTTCGGCAAATCCGCACCATCGTCCGGTTCGGCTCGCCGATTCGCCCGCATCGGGGGCGTGGCGGCGCTGGTCTACGGAGGCGTCATGCTGGTAGGCGCTGCCGCGGGCAGCC
>CBDTYJ010000095.1:0-9200 GCA_965364575.1 uncultured Gammaproteobacteria bacterium | reverse complement strand
CTTCGCCCTCAACCGCCGCCGAAGCGCGTCTCCTGGTAGGCCCGGGCGGCGCTGCGGACACCCGCGGCGGCGCTGCCCTCCACCGCCGCCGCCACTTTCTCGCCGAGGGTCTTCCGGCCTTTCCATTTGACCTGGTAGAGATCGGCATCCTCGAGACGCGCCACCAGGAGGTCATCGCTGGTCGCGATGTCGTCGATCAGACCGAGTTCCAGCGCGCGGCGGCCGTACCAGTGTTCGCCGGTCGCCACTTCGTCCAGATCCACCGCCGGCCGATATTCGGCGATCAGCTCCCGGAACAGTTGATGCACGTCCTCCAGTTCCTCGCGCAGCTTGTCGCGGTCGGCGTCGCTGTTTTCGCCGAACATGGTAACCGTGCGCTTGTACCGCCCGGCTTTTAACTGCTCGACCTTGACGCCGTGCTCGTCCAGCATGCGGTAGAAGTTCGGTATCTGGGCCAGGACGCCGATGGACCCGATGATGGCGAACGGCGCGGCGACGATGCGATCCGCCGCGCATGCCATCAGGTAACCGCCGCTGGCGGCGGCCCGGTCCACGCTGACGGTGAGCGGGATGCCTTTTTCCCGGACCCTGACCAGTTGTGCGGCAGCGAGTCCGTGCTCGTGGACCATGCCGCCATAATTTTCAAGACGCACCAGCACCTCGTCGCTGCGGGTCGCCAGTGCGAGCACGGCGCTGATCTCGTGGCGCAGATTGGCGACGGCCGTGGCCTTGATGTCGCCCTTGAAATCGATCACGTAGACGCGCCTGCGCGAGCCGTCGGATTTCTCCCTCGCCTTGCGCTCGTCTTTTTGGGTCTTGCGGATCGCCTTGAAGGCCTTTTTCGGCAGGACCGACTGGCGCAGGGTATCGATCATGGACCGGTAGCGATCGTTCAGGCTGCGCACGACGAGCCCGCCGGGCTCGCGTGACTTCTTCGACGCCGCTGCAGCCGCGCCGATGACGAACACGGCCGCCGCCACAAAGGTCAAGGTTTTGGCCAGGAACAGGCCGTACTGGAAAAAAAACTCTTTCACCGCCGACTCTCCGGGGTCCTGATGACATAGCCCCCTATGGTACCTGCATCAGGCGGCGGTGTTGCACCCGTCGGGCCGGCGGCGCCGATGACGGCGGCCGACCCGTCGGGCTTCTGCCGGTGTTATTGCCGGGTATCCAGCCGACGCTTCCACTCGACCAGCAGCTGGTCCAGATAGGCGGCACGGCGGGTCTGGCTGTTCCGGGTCGTCTGCCGCAGCCGGGCGACCGGCGATCCGCTGGCGGCCGCAAGGCGCCAACTGGCTTCCTGGATCCGATTCATCTCACTGTCTCCCTCATGGTCCCGTACCCCATAGACGCGCGGCGGGAGGAAAAGGTTGCATCGGGTACCGCAAAAAGCTCCGCATCAGGAGGCGGCGGGCTCTCCCAGACCGACGTTGTTCTGCTCGAACACCCGGTCGGCCCGGTAGCTGGAACGGACCAGGGGGCCGGAGACGACTTCGAGGAAACCCCGGTCCAGACCCCACTGACGGTAGCGGCCGAACTCGTCCGGGGTGACGAAGCGCTGGACCGGCAGATGGTTGGCGGTCGGGCGCAGATACTGGCCGAAGGTGACGATATCCACCCGGCAGCGACGCAGATCATCCAGGGTCTCCCGGATCTCGGCCTCGGTCTCCCCCAGGCCGAGCATCAGGCTTGTCTTGGTCAGGACTTCCGGTCGCCGTCGTTTGGCGTGAGCGAGCACGTCCAGCGTCTGCCGGTAGCCGGCACGGGGGTCCCGGACCGGATGGGTCAGGCGGCGGACGGTCTCGACATTCTGCGCGAACACATCCAGTCCGGACGACATCACGGTGTCCACGTCGGCCAGGCGGCCGCGGAAATCCGGTGTCAGAGCCTCGACTCGGGTTTCGGGATTCACGCGCTTGATCTCGCGCACGCAGGCGGCGTAGTGGGCGGCGCCGCCGTCGGCGAGATCGTCCCGGTCGACGGAGGTGATCACCACGTAGCGCAGATCCATCAGCCGGACCGATCGTGCGGCGTTGGCCGGCTCTTCCGCATCCAGCCAGCCGCCGGGATTGCCCGTATCGACGGCGCAGAACTGGCAGGCCCGGGTGCAGACAGAGCCCATGATCATGATGGTGGCGGTGCCGTGGTTCCAGCACTCGCCGATGTTGGGGCACATGGACTCCTCGCAGACCGTGGCCAGCCGATGCTCGCGGACGTTTTGTCTGACCTGCTGGTAGCCTGGCCCGGTGGGCATGCGCGCCTTGATCCAGGCCGGCTTGCGCTCGATCGTGCCGCCTCTGGCTCCGGCCTTTACGCCGTTCTTGATCGCCGAGAATCCCTGTTCGGTGCGGAACTTGCTGCCGCTGCGGACGACCGGTATGCCCTTGAATTCGCTCAACTCTGACCCTGCCTGCACCAAACGCTTCGAGACCGGTTATTCTCGCATGGCCACGGCCACATTGAAACGAAGCCTGGCTGGCGGAGGACCGATGACGGATCAGCGCTGGAACCTGATCGGCAAGACGGCTCTGGTGACGGGTGCCACCCGCGGCATCGGCCGGGCGGTGGCCGAAGAGCTGCTGTCCCTTGGCGCCCGGGTGGTGTTCACCGCCAGGCATGGAAACGAGGTGGTGGAACGGGAGAGCGACTGGACCCGGGGCGGCGGCAGCGCGCTCGGTGTGACCGGCGACATCGCCGACGCGGAAGACCGGGCCCGGCTGCTGGCCCTGGTCGAGGATCTGTCCGGCGGGCTGGATATCCTGATCAACAACGTGGGCACGAATATCCGTCGGCCGGCCGCGGACTACACCACCGAGGAACTCCGCACCGTGTTTTCCGTCAACCTCGAGTCCGCTTTCGAACTGAGCCGGCTGTGCGTCGGCGCCATGAGCGGGCGGGACGCGGCGATCGTCAACGTGGCCTCGGTGGCTGGATTGACCCATCTGTGCACCGGGACCCCCTATGCCATGACCAAGGCCGCCATGATCCAGATGACGCGCAACCTGGCCGTCGAGTGGGCGCCGCGCGGGATCCGTGTCAACGCCGTCGCGCCCTGGTATATCGACACGCCTCTGGCACGGGAGGTGCTGTCGGATCCGGAATACCGGGAGGCGGTGATCGGCCGCACGCCCATGGGACGGATCGGGGAACCCGAGGAGGTCGCCGCTGCCGTGGCCTTCCTGTGCCTGCCCGCCGCCGCCTACATCACCGGCCAGTGCCTGAACGTGGACGGTGGCTTCAGCGTCTGCGGACTTCAGCTTCCGGGCCGGCCCTGAACCGCGTGGTTATACTGTGCACCCTCGACCGGATCCCTGACCGCAAGCCATGACCACTGGAGCGCTTCGAAAGATGGGCAGTCGGCCCGGCCCGCCGGTGGATTACCGGCTGCGCGTCGATGAAGCTGCGGTGGCCCTGACCCCCAGAGTCGGTCAGTCATTCGGCCTGCACTTCCGTGGCGAGATCCGCTGCCAGCACTGCGGCAGGCTGACAAAGAAAAGTTACAGCCAGGGCTATTGCTTCCCCTGCAGCCAGCGGCTCGCGGCCTGCGATCTTTGCATCGTCCGTCCGGAGCGCTGTCATTTCGATCGGGGAACCTGCCGCGAGCCCGACTGGGGCACAGCCCACTGCATGCAGCCCCATTTCGTCTATCTCGCCAACACCAGCGGGCTCAAAGTGGGCATCACCCGCGCCCACCAGGGCATGACCCGCTGGATCGATCAGGGCGCCAGCCAGGCTCTGCCCATCCTCGAAGCCAGCAGCCGCCACGTCTCCGGTCTGGCAGAGGTGGCCCTGGCCGCTCACGTGGCCGACCGTACCGACTGGCGGGCCATGCTGCGGGGCCCCGCTCCCGAGATCGATCTGGCGGCTGAGAGTGAGCGGCTGCTCGGGTTGTGCGCGCCCGAACTCGATGCGATACGGTCGCGTTTCGGCGAGGACTGTCTGCGCCGGCTGCCGGACCGGGAGCCGGTAGCGATCGAGTATCCGGTGCAGCACTATCCGGACAAGATCCGTTCGCTCAACCTGGACAAGACGCCGGAGATCGGCGGCGTGCTTCAGGGGATCAAGGGCCAGTATCTGATCTTCGATAGCGGCGTGCTGAACGTGCGCAAATACAGTGCCTACGTCGTCTCGGTCGATGACTGAATCCGGACACTGCCCGGCCTGACACCATGGCCCGCTATCGGTCACCTGCGCCATCCAGCTCGCCTTACATCACGCCGCACGGCGCGGCGCGCCTGCGCGAGGAACTGGATCACCTGTGGCGGCGCAAGCGGCCGGCGGTCACCCGGGCGCTGGCGGACGCCGCTGCCGAGGGAGACCGGTCGGAGAACGCCGAGTATATCTACCGCAAGAAACAGCTCGCCGAGATCGACCGCCGGATCCGCTACCTGCGCAAGCGCCTGGCCGTGATCAAAGTCGTCGACCGGCCGCCGGACGATATCCGGCGGATCTTCTTCGGTGCCTGGATACGCCTCGAGAACGAGGATGGGGAAATTTTCGAGTATCGCATCGTCGGCGCCGACGAATTCGACCCGCGGCGGAATTTCATCAGTTTCGACTCGCCCATGGCGCGGGCCGCCCTGAAACGCAGGGCCGGGGACGAGATCACCGTCGAGATGCCCGGCGGTCGAGCGACTTTCACCATCGCCGAAGTCAGTTATCGGGAGCCGGAGTGAGGGATGGTCGCCCCGGAACCGGGGGAGCGGTAAAATCGTGCGTTAGCCCGCGTCCGCTCCCGTCGAAATGACCCTGAATCCGGGTCTTCCGGGGTCGCCGCGGCGCCCTTCATACGGAGATGCCGATGGATTTCGCACTGACCGAAGAACAGGAGATGATCCGGGATGCCGCCCGGGAATTTGCCACCCGGGAGATCGCTCCTGTGGCGGCCAGATATGACGAGAGCGGGGAGTTCCCTTCGGAGACCATCGCCAAGGCGGGTCAGCTCGGGTTCATGGGTATCGAAGTGCCCGAGGAATACGGCGGCGCGGGGCTGGATGCGGTCGGCTACGCGCTGGTGATGGAGGAGATCGCGGCGGCCGACGCGGCTCACAGCACCATCGTGTCGGTCAATAATTCTCTGTATTGCTACGGCATCCTCGAGAACGGCACCGAGGAACAGAAGCAGAAATTCGTCACTCCCGTCGCGTCGGGCGAGGTGATCGGCGCCTATGCCCTGACCGAACCTCAGTCCGGCTCGGACGCGGGCAACATGCGCACCCGCGCGGTGCTGGCCGAGGACGGCAGCCACTACGTCATCAACGGCAAGAAATCCTGGATCACCTCGGGCCCGGTAGCCCGGTATATCGTGGTATTCGCCATGACCGACCCGGACAAGGGACCGCGCGGCGTCTCGGCATTCGTGATCGACACCGAGGGCGAGGGCTTCGCCCGCGGCAAGACCGAGCCCAAGCTCGGAATACGTGCTTCGGCGACCTGTGAGATCGAGCTGGAAGACTACCGCTGTCCGGTGGAAAACCGGCTCGGGCCGGAGGGGGCCGGTTTCAGGATCGCCATGGGGGTCCTGGATGCGGGCCGTATCGGTATCGCCGCGCAAGCCGTCGGCATCGCCCGCGCTGCCTATGAGGCCAGCCTGGACTATGTACGCGAGCGCAAGGCCTTCGGTGACCCCATCGGCAGTTTCCAGATGATCCAGGCCAAGATCGCGGATATGAAGACGCGTCTCGAGGCCGCCCGGCTCCTCACCCTGCGGGCGGCCTGGAACAAGGACCGTGCCAGGGCCGCCGGTCTGCGCAACACCACCGAAGCCTCCTGCGCCAAGCTGTTCGCGTCCGAGGCCGCCATGTTCATCACCCACCAGGCGGTACAGATCCACGGCGGCATGGGCTACAGCCGCGAGATGCCGCTGGAACGCTATTTCAGGGACGCCAAGATCACCGAGATCTACGAAGGCACCAGCGAGATCCAGCGCATGGTCATCGCCCGCCAGGAGACCGGTCTCCGATGATGGCCGCGGTGACACGGATCGCTGCGCTGCTGATCATGACCGCGTTCGCGGGCGGCGCGGCCTGGGCGGACGAGGCGCGCCAGATCATGTTCGCCGAAGCCGAAGAAGCCCGGGCCGCGGCGCTGGATGCCCGGGCCAATCTGCTCGCCCCCGACAGCTTCGAGGACGGTCAGGCCGCATTCGACAGCGCTGCGGAGGGTTATGACCGGGGCCGCAGCCTCGAGCGCATACGCAAATCCCTGATCAAGGCAACCGAATCGTTCCGCCTGTCGGTGGCAGTAGCGAAACGGGCGCTCACGCCGCTGACACCAGCCCTCGAGGCCCGCGCCAAGGCGGATGAGGCCGGCGCTGACAAACTGCGTCTGGACGAGTGGCAGGACGGCGAGCGCAGCCTGAGGCTGGCCGCCATCGCGTTAGAGCGCGGCGACCCAGGTCTGGGTCAGAAGCGTGCTCGCACCGCGGTCGAGGAATACCGTGCCGGTGAACTGAAAGCCATCAAGAGCAGCCTGCTGGCCGAGACCCGCGCCCTGATCAATCAGGCCGAGCGGGACCGCGTTCAGCGCTACGCGCCTCGCACCCTGGAGAAGGCCCAGCGTCTGCTGGAGCAGGCCGAGACCGCGCTGGAAGAGGATCGTTACGACACCGACCGGCCGCGGGCGCTCGCCCGGGAAGCGTTCTACGAGGCGCGCCATGCGATCCATCTGGCCCGGTTCCTCGCGGAACAGCGTGAACAGCGCGCCACCGAGGAAGACCTGGTGCTGGTAATGGAGGAACCGCTGCGGCGCGTCGCGGCGGCGGCGGACATCGCGGCCCGATTCGACCAGGGGCCCGACGTACCGGCCGATCAGGTCATCGACTATCTGCAGCGCCAGACGGACCGGGTGCAGAATCTGGAGCAGGATCTGGACCAGCGAACCCGTCAGGTATTCGCCCTGGAACAGGAAGTCACCAACCTCTACGACCGCCTGGGCGGCGCCGCCGACCAGCGCCAGGCCATGGAGCGCGAGTTGCAGCGTCAGGCCATGGAACGGCAGCGACTGGGCGAGGTCGAGTCGCTTTTCCGCCGGGACGAGGCGCGGGTGCTGCGTCAGGGCGAAAACGTCGTGATCCGGATGACCGGTATCAAATTCCCGGTCGGCAGCGCCGAGATCCCGGCTGGCGCTTCGGACCTGATGCACCGCCTGGAGACCGGTCTGCGTCTGTATCCGGACGCGGATATCACCGTCGCCGGCCATACCGACGCATTCGGCGGCGACAGTTACAATTTCGAGCTGTCGCGACAGCGTGCGGAATCGGTGCGCGCCAGCCTGCTGAATACGCTGCGCATCCCCGCATCACGGATCTCCGCGGTGGGGTTCGGCGAGACCGAACCGGTGGCGAGCAACGAGACACCGGAGGGGCGCGCAGCCAATCGCCGCATCGATGTGCTGATCAAGCCCGCGCCCTAGCGGGTCCGGGAGCCCTAATCGTCGTCGACGATGCGCACCTCGGCGCGCGTGCGCGGGCCCAGCTCGGCACCGCCCTGGGCATCGCCGATCTCGATGGTGAAACGCTCGTCCGTCTCCGCCCGGCCGTCGTTGACCAGCGGCACGAACAGACGCGTGCCGACCTCGCCGTCATTCAGCTCGACCCGCTGCCAGTCGCTGCCGATGTAGTCCTGATCGGCAGTGGCGGATCCCGGCTGGGTACGCCATCGCAATGACACCGGACCGCGGCTGCCGCCGGTACGGATCACCCGGACGATCAGAACGGCGCTGGACTCGTCCACCTGGTAGCTCGACGCGTCCAGTTGCAGCCTGCCGGGCCCTGCCTGGGGCGGCGGCACCGATGCGGGCGCGGCGGGCGCGGCAGGGGCCTGCGTCGACGGGGCGGGTATCTCTGCCGCGACTCCGTCAGCGCCCGGTCGGGTCGGGCCCGATCCGGTCGGGGCGGAAGGGACCGAGGGCTCGGTCATGGACGCGGCGGGCGCCGTTTCCGCCTCGCCACCGGCAGGATCGGTGGCTACAGGTACCGCTGCGGCCGGCACGCGGGCCGACTCATCGCGTTCGGGGCCGGCCGGTGAAAATGTGCCGCCTGCCGACACGCTTCCGGGCGTCTCCACCGGCATCGCTGTGCCGGCCGGTCCGGGCGGCGCTGTCGTCACCGGGGCGGCCGCTGGCGCGGCTGGCGATGTGGCCGGCCGCGTCACCCCGGGCCCCGGACCGAGCCGACGTTGCAGGAACCCGTCCGGATTGATCACCGCAAGGGTCAGGAGGATGCCGGCCAGGGCGCCGGCCAGGGCGCCGGGGAGAAATCCGCTCAGGCGACCCGCCGCTGAATCCTCCTGCAGGCCCATGGCGTCGAGGAAGGCACCGGCATCGGCAAAACGGCGACCCGGCACAAAATTCAGTGCGCGCCTGATGGCGCGCTGCTGGTGGGCGGCGATGCCCTTGAGCCGTCCCGGCCGGAGCTTGCGCTCCATGGCCTCGTCCGCTGGCACCCGACCGAAGGGATGACGAGCGGCGACGATTTCGAAGGCGACGCAGCCGAGCGAGAACACATCGTCCCGGGGCCCGGGCGCCTCACCGCCGAGCACCTGGGGACTTGCGTAGGCGGGGGTCCGGGCCGGCAGGCCGGCACCGTCGAGTACCGGCTCCATCGCGCGCCCCGGGCGGCGGGTGAGACCGAAATCCAGCAGCCTGGGCTGGCCATCCCGGCCAAGGAACAGGTTGCCGGGCTTGAGATCGCTGTGGACGTAGCCGCGCCGGTGCAGATAGGCGAGTCCGGATGCGATCCCGCGGATGATCTGGGTGGCCTCGGGCGGGTCAAAGCCCTCCGGCGTCCGTCGGGTGATGGCGCTGCGCAGGGATTCCCCGTCAAGGAGCTCCATGGTCACATAGGGCCTGCCATCGGCTTCTCCGAAGTCGAATACACGCACCAGATTGGGATGGGTCAGCGCCTGCCCCTGCAGCGCTTCCGCGAGCAGCCTCCGGCCCGCGTCCTCGCTGTCCCGCAGCTCCGGTTTCAGCAGCTTGAGAGCCAGGTCCGTGTCGTCGGCGCCCGCGGCGTCCCGGCAACGATCCCGGACCCGGAAGACCACGCCCATGCCACCCCGGCCGAGGATGGACTGGATGACGTAACGGCCGCCGATCACGTCACCGGCCTCGGGCAGCGGCGCCTCGTCCTCCTCTGGCTCCTCCGGATTATCGCCGCCGATGACCGGCTCCCGCGGCGGCGCATCGGATCCGGTTCCGGG
>CBDTYJ010000094.1:0-9268 GCA_965364575.1 uncultured Gammaproteobacteria bacterium | reverse complement strand
ACATCACCGTACCGAAACCCTCCAGGGATCGCGAAAGTTCCCGATCCAGATCCGAAACAGAACGAGCGCCGCTGCCGGCAGTCGCGCCGGTGTCGGGATAGCCGCCCTGACCGCCGCCGGATTGACCGCCCTGACCACCAGAATCGCCGGACTCCTGGCCGCCCGTTCCGCCGCCGATCTGAGGGAAGCCGCCACCCATGCCAGCGCCGGCGGGATCCTGGTTCTGGCCACCCTGTTGCCCCGCCTGAACGCCATCACCGGCGCCGGGCTCGGAGCCTTCGCCGCCGGCGGCCGGGCCGGTGCCACCGCCTACCTGTGGGAAACCGCCACCGGCGCCCTGGTTCTCGCCGGCCTGCTGACCCGCCTCGGCGCCCTCGCCGGCCCCCTGGCCGGACTGCTGGCCCGTTTGCTGGCCGGATTGTTGGCCCGTCTGCTGACCGGTCTGCTGACCGGTCTGACTACCCGTGTTGCCCTGATTTTGGCCCTGGGTCTGGCCCTGGTTCTGGCCGGCCCCGGTCTGCTCCGAAGTCTGGCTACCGGATGCGCCGGGCGAGCCGGCCGGCGGCGTGCCCACCGGCGTCGAGGGCGATTGCTCCTCCACTGCGGGCGCTCCCCCACAGCCCACCGCGGTGGCCAGCACCAGTGTCGCGGACAAAATAGTCAACAGGCGAGAAGCGATCATGATCGAGGTATCGGAATATCGCGGACAACGCAACCCACAGGGGCCGTCCGACCCCTGTAAACTTGGATAAAAACAATAGCTTCAGGTTCCCTGAATATACTCTTTTCCCGCACCTTCGTCAGTCGGATCGGGCCCCTGATCCCTCGCCGCCAGCCCGATCCCGCGCCGATGGTAGAGCAGGAAAAGTACCGGGATCACCAGCAATGAGAGCAGCAGCAGGCTGACCACGCCACCCACCATGGGAGCGGCGATCCTGCGGGTCAGTTCCGCCCCGGCGCCGCTGCCGAACATCACCGGCAGCAGACCCACGAGTGTGGCCGTCACCGTCATCAGGACCGGGCGCAGACGCAGCAGCGCCCCCCGCCTGACCGCCTCTGACAGCTCCGTCGGGCCGACGGGTCCCCTGGCTGCCGCCGCCTCCAGCGACTGGCGCAGATAGACCAGCATCACCACTCCCACCTCGACCGCCATCCCGGCCAGGGCGATGAATCCCACGCCCACCGCCACCGAGACCCTGAAATCCAGCAGCCAAAGCAGCCAGAGCCCACCGATCAGGGACATGGGCAGAGTACCCAGCACGATCAACACTTCGCCGAAGCGTCTCAGTTGCAGGTAGAGCAGCAGGACGATGATCGACAGGGTCAGCGGCACCAGCAGCCCGAGACGCGCCCGCGCACGCTCCAGATATTCGTACTGGCCGGACCAGGCGATGCTGTAGCCGGCCGGTATCTCCACCGCACCGGCGACCGCCTGCCGGGCCTCCCGTACGTAGGAGCCCAGATCGCGATTGCTGACGTCTACGAAGACCCATCCGGCTGGCCGGGCGTTTTCGCTGCGGATCATCGCCGGGCCCTCCTCGACCCGGACGTCGGCCACGTCGCCCAGGGCGATCCAGGCTCCGGACGGCGTGCTCAGGGGCAGGTTGCGCAGCCGCTCGGGGCTGTCGCGCAGATCGCCGAAAAAGCGCAGCCGGATGGGGTAGCGCTCCCGGCCTTCCACCGAGGCGCTGATCGGGACGCCGCCGACGCCGAGCGCCACGACCTGCTGCAGGTCCCGGACGCTGAGTCCGAACCGCGCTGCGGCAACCCGGTCGATATCGACGGTGATGTAGCGCCCGCCAAGCACGCGTTCGGCATAGACGGAGCGCGTGCCCTCGAGACCGGCGATGGCCGCCTCGATGCGGGTGCCGACTTCCTGGATGACACCCAGATCCGGCCCGGATACCTTGATCCCCAATGGCGTGCGGATGCCGGTGGCGAGCATGTCGATCCGGGTCTTGATCGGCATCACCCAGGCGTTGGCGAGACCCGGGAACCGGACTCGTTGATCCAACTCTGCGCGGATGTCGTCGACCGTCACGCCTGGCCGCCACTGGTCACGCGGCTTCAACTGAATCACCGTCTCGATCATGGTCAGCGGCGCAGGATCGGTCGCCGTGTCGGCGCGGCCTGCCTTGCCGAATACGGTTTCGACCTCGGGCACGCCGCGGATCAGTCGGTCGGTCTGCTGCAGCAACTGCCGCGCCTCACCTGCCGAGATGCCGGGCAGCGTCGTCGGCATGTACATCAGATCGCCCTCGTCCAGGTCCGGCATGAACTCCGTACCGAGTCGGCTCGCCGGCCACAGTGAGGCCAGCAGCAACAGCGCCGCCAGCGCCAGCGTTATCCACGGTTGGCGCAGCGCCGCGCCGATCACCGGCCGGTAGACCCACACGGTCGCGCGGTTGATCGGATTGCTCGATTCGGGGCGAATGCGACCGCGTACGAAATACCCCATCAGGACCGGCACCAGGGTGATGGCCAACAGGGCCGCGGACGCCATGGCGAAGGTCTTGGTGTAGGCCAGTGGCGAGAACAGCCGGCCCTCCTGGGCCTGCAGGGCAAATACCGGCAGGAAACTCACGGTGATGACCAGCAGCGAGAAAAAGATGGCGGGACCTACTTCGGCGGCCGAACGCGCCACCACCTGCCAGCGATCCGACCGCGCATCGACGGACTCGAGATGCTTGTGCAGGTTCTCCACCATGACGATCGCGGCGTCCACCATCACGCCGATGGCGATGGCGATTCCGCCGAGGGACATGATGTTGGCGTTGATGCCGAGCCGGTTCATGGCGATGAAGGCCATCAAAACGCCCAGCGGCAGACTGATCACGGCCACCATGGTCGAGCGCAGATGGAACAGGAATACCGCGCACACCAGCGTCACCAGCAACAGCTCCAGGACCAGCTTGCCGCGCAGGCTGTCCTGGGCCCGCCCGATCAGGTCGGAACGATCGTAGACGACGATCAACTCCACGCCCGGAGGCAGGCCGTCCGCCAGTTCGTCCAGCCGTGCCCGCACGGAGTCGATGACATCGGTCGCGTTCTCACCCCAGCGCATGATCACAATGCCACCGACCGCCTCGCCCTCGCCGTCGAGGTCGGCGATGCCGCGCCGGGGCGCGGGTCCGAAGCGGACCTCGGCCACATCGCCGAGCAGCACCGGCACGCCGCCGGCGGCCAGCGACAAGGGCAGCGCTCGGAGCTCGTCCAGACTCTGGATATACCCGGTGGCGCGGACCATGTATTCGGCCTCACCGAGCTCGATCACCGAGCCGCCAACCTCGCGATTGCCGGCCGCCACCGCTTCACGCACCATACCCAGGGATACACCCCAGGTACGCATGCGTTCGGGATCGAGGAGGATCTCGTACTGGCGGACCATACCGCCGACGCTGGCCACTTCCGCCACCCCCGGCAGGGACTGCAGTTCGTACTTGAGAAACCAGTCCTGCAGGCTGCGCAGTTCGGCGATGTCGTTCTGCCCGGTGCGGTCGATCAACGCATACTGGAACACCCACCCGACACCCGTCGCGTCAGGGCCCAGCGCGGGTCTCACCTCCGCCGGCAGCAGCGCACTCGCCTGATTCAGATACTCGAGCACGCGGCTGCGCGCCCAGTAGATATCGGTACCGTCCTCGAACAGCACGTAGACATAGGAATCGCCGAAGAAGGAATAGCCGCGCACCGTGGTGGCGCCGGGCACCGCCAGCATGGCGCTGGCCAGCGGATAGGTCACCTGATCTTCCACTACCGCCGGCGCCTGGCCCGGGAAACTCGTGCGGATGATCACCTGGACGTCGGACAGATCCGGGATCGCGTCCACCGGTGTCTGGCGCACGCTGACCAGGCCCCAGGCGGCGGTCAGCAAGGCCAGCAGCAGCACCACCACGCGATTGCGCACGGACCAGAGGATGATGGCCTGGATCATGGTTCGCCTCCTAGTGATGATGCGCGTGGCCGGCTGGCGCCGCGTCGCCGCTGCTGACCCGATTCAGCTCGCTGCGCAGGCTGGCCTCGGAATCCAGCATGAATTGCCCCGAGACCACCACCTGATCGCCGGCCGCCAGCCCGTCGCTGATCGCAGCCATCTGTCCGGATTCGTAGGCCACGGTCACCGCGCGCGGTACGAATCTGTTCTCGCCGGCGTCGATGATGACGCGATCTTCGCGGCTGGTACGGATCAGGGCCTCCCGCGGTATCTGCAGGACCGGGGATGCGTCGCGTTCGACGATCCGCACGGTGGCGAAACTGTTGGGCTTGAGCCGCCCGCCCGGATTGGCGAAGGAGAGGCGCACGCGCACCGCCCGGGTGACGGGGTCGGCCTCGGGGTAGACGTAGGACAGCTCGCCGCGCAGGACGGGATCGTCGCTCTGGTCGAGGGTGACGGTCGCCGGCAGCCCCGGTGCCAGCCATCCGGATTGGCGCGTGAGCACGTCAGCCTCGATCCAGATCCGTTCCAGATCGGCCATCACCACCATATCCGTGTCCGGCCGGACGAACATGCCCTCGCGTACTTCGAGCCGGGTGATCACTCCGTCCATGTCGCTGCGGAAGACGATGTAGCCGTCCACTTTGCGCTCCCTGCGCAAACGCTGGATCTCGGCGGGACCGATGCCCAGCGCGCGCAGCCGGTTCTCGGAGGCCTTGACCAGCGTATCGCCGCCCATCCGGAGAGCCTGCAGGAACTCCTCCTGGGCCGACTCCAGCAGCGGCGAGAACAACTCCACCAGCGGCTGACCTTTATCCACCCGATCGCCGACCGAACTGACGTAGACCCGCTGCGCCCAGCCCTCGGCCCGGGCATGTATGTGACGGACCCGGCTCTCGTCGTAGACCACCTGGCCGACGGCGTCGATGGTCCGCGGCAGCGGGTCCCGGATCACCGACGCGACCCGCACGCCCAGGTTGTTGCGGACTTCCGGACTGATGCGCACCGTGGCTGCCGCGTCGTCGGCGCCGTCCCGCTTGCGGGGGACCAGGTCCATGCCGCAGATCGGACAGGTGCCGGGTTCGTCGGCGGTGACCTGGGGATGCATGGGACAGACGTATCCGGGCTCGGTATGAGCCAGCGCGTGGGCCTGGACCGTTTCGGCAGTCGGCGCCTCGGGACCACGATCGCATGCGCCGAGACCGGCGAGCGCGACGGCGGCGATCAGCAGATTGAAACGGTTCATGGTGTCTCTCCTGTCAGGTACAGCAGATCCGCCTGGGCCAGCAGGCGTCCGGCCCGCAATCGAAGCAGGCGGGTGCGGGCGTCGAGCAGCGTCTTCTCGGCACGGACCAGCTCATCGAACGGCGCCACGTCATTGCGGTAGGCCTGGCGGGTCGCCTCGACCGTAGCCTCGGCCGCGGGCATGACCCGTTGCCTGAATAGCACGAGCCGTTCTTCGAAGGATTTGAAATCGCTGGAGGCGGCGTCGAACTGCTGCTTCAACTCCCGCTGGCGATCCTTGAGACCGCTGCGCAATTCCAGCTCCCGCGCACTGGCCGAGGCCAACTTGCGATCCTGCCGCCGTTTCGGGAACAACGGCAATTCGAAACTCAGCATGGCGGAAACAAAATCCGGTCGGCTGTCGCCGTCGTTGTCCCGCCCGTCACGGAATCCGTAGGCCAGGTCCACCGCAAATGCAGGGCGGTAAGCCTGACGCGCCAATTCGACACCGATCCCGCCGGCCTCCACCTGTTGGAACTCCGCCATGATCAGGGGGTGTCTTGCCAGCGACTCGCCGGCGGTATCGGGGGCCGGCATCGGCAGCACGGGCAGCCGGCTGGTCTCGACCCGGTCAGCCGCCTCGCCCAGCCAGCGGCCCAGCTCGGCGTCCCGGTCCATGGCCAGCTGCCGCAGGCGGACCGCTTCTTCATCCAGCAGATCGCGCTCCATGGCGATCCGCAACAGATCGTGCTGCTGCCGGCGGCCGGCGGCGTATGCGGCGGTGACTGACTCCTCGAGCTGGGCGAACCAGAGTTGCTGATCGCGCAGAATCTCCAGCGATTCCTCGACAGTGGCCCGTTCGATCCAGGCCCGGCGCAGAATCCGCACCACCTCGCGACGTCGGGCTTCGGCGCGGGCGGCCTCCGCCGCTGCCAGCGTCTCGGCCCGGTCGCGGCTCAAACCCCGCGTCTGCCCGCGAGGGAACTGCTGGCGCAGGCCCAGCTGGACCTGGGTCATGGGCTCCTGGTCCAGGGCAAAACTGTCGGTGGGCAGATTCAAGGCGCCGAAACGCAGCTGCGGATCCGGCAATTGGGCTGCCGCCACCGCATCTTCCTGCAGCGCCTGGCGCCGCTCCGCCAGTCCGGCAAGACGGGCGTCGCGCTCCAGCGCTATGCCCTCGGCAGCCACCAGATCGAGCGTCTGCGCCGCCGCGGCGGGGGCGGAAAGGCAGAACACCAGGCAGGCGATCGGAATCTGAATTGCGCGGCCACGGCGGCCGCAGGTCATTACAAACATGGGACGTCTCCTCAGACAGACCGGCGAAAGAAGGCTCGGGTCCGGGGAGACGCTAGTTCAGAAAGACGCAGTGCCTCAGGTGCAGGGGCGGGCCATCACGGACCAGGGCGCTGGTCCGCGGTGCCGGCGGCGCGATCTCGACCCGCAGCTCGGGCAGCTGCCAGTCGGGTGCGGTCGCCGCCACCATCGAGACCGTGTCCGGCAGCTGCGGGGCACGGCCGTCGAAATCAAAATCCTCGATAAACGCGCAGCGACCGCCGTCATCCTGCCCATGGTGACCGTCTTCGGGGCAATGGGGACAATCACCGTGCTCGTGGGGCGCCGGCAACGCCGGGGCGGCAGCCATCAGACAGGGTTGCAGGGCCATGTTGAGCCAGACCACGACGAACATCGCCACGGTCGAAACGACCGTGCGACGCTTCTGCCGACGCTGTCTCAGTACCCTGATCACGCCTCAAAGACTACTCCGGGGGCGCCGCCCTGTCCAAGACCCGGGTCAATTTATCCTCTGTGTCTCAAACACGTAGAATAGACTCATGAACCGCTTTCTGCCCTGTCCGGGTCTCATTGCCCTGCTTTCCATCCTCCACGGGTGCGGCCCGGCGCCCGATGCCCCCCGGCCGCTGGCGCTGGAATCCGCCGCCGGCGCCAGCCTGCCGAGGCTCACCGCCGGCGGCGATAATCGGCTTTGGTTGAGCTGGGTGGAGAGCCTGGACGGAGGCGCTCACCGCTTGCGTTTCTCCCGTTTCGAAACGGACCGTTGGGGACCCGCCCGCACCGTCGCCGAAGGCCGTGGCTGGTTCGTGAACTGGGCGGATTTCCCATCGGTCGTGCCGCTGGGCCGGGACCTGGCCGCGGCACACTGGCTGGTCAAGCGCCCGGGCGGCACCTATGCCTACGATGTGGCGGTCGCGATCTCTACCGACGGCGGTGAGAGTTGGGGCGCACCGCTGCGGCCCCACGATGACCGCAGCGCCACCGAGCACGGATTTGCCACCCTGTTCCCGGTCGGCGGTGAGGTCGGCGCCGTATGGCTGGACGGCCGCAACATGGCGCCGGCGGATACGGGCGGGCATGCCGGTCACGGGGGCGCTGGCGGCGGAATGAGCCTCCGATTCGGCCTGCTTTCCGCCGGCGCCGGGGCGATGGCTGACCGGAAGGCAGAGCTGGAGATTGATCCCCTGACCTGTGACTGCTGCCAGACCGGAGCGGCGGTCAGCGGCAACGGCGTGGTCGTGGTCTATCGGGACCGGACCGTCGGCGAGATCCGCGATATCTCCTACACGCGCTTCGAGGACGGCCAATGGTCCACGCCGCGTACGCTGGCCGCCGACGGCTGGCGGATCGAGGGCTGCCCGGTCAACGGTCCTGCCATCGACGCGAAGGGTGACGCCACGGTAGTCGCATGGTTCACCGGCGCGGGCGAGCCCAGGGTGCAGGCCGGCTGGTCCGCCGACGGAGGCCGCAGCTTCCTCGCGCCTGTGATCATCGACAGGGGCGGGGTCATGGGCCGCGTCGACGTGGCCATGGTCGCCGACGACAGCGCCGTCGTCAGCTGGATGGCCGGGGGCGGCGACGAGGGGACCGCGGAAATCCGATATCGACGGGTGGATGCCGACGGCGCGCTTGGTCCCGTGCATCGCCTTGACACGACCAGCGCGGCCCGCAGCGCGGGATTTCCCCAGCTTGCGGCAGGCGGCGACGGACTGGTGTTCGCCTGGACCCGGACCGGCGAGGACGGCGGCATCGCCACCGTGACAGTGCCGCCGGCGCCGTGAATCCAGACTACTGCGTTCGACTCAGCGGGTGCCTTCCTGTCCGGATTCCCGCAGACGCCGCACCTCGGCCTCCAGCTCCTCGATCCGTTTCAACAGCTGATCATAATCCGTCGCCGGTACGTCGGCCGCCGATGGCGCCGTGGTGTCTTCCGGCGAAGGCATCGCCGGCGGCGCCGGTGCGATAGCCGGTGCGGGTGCGACCGGCATCACCGGCGCAGCGGGCTGTGCCGGCGCGGGCTCCGGTGATGCGACAGGTGCTGCGGACGGAGCGACGGGCGGTTTGGCTTCCAGTTCCTCGACCCGGCGTTTCAGGGCGTCGTACTCCTCCTGGGTGACGGCAGCAGAATCGTCGTCCCCCCCGAGATCGTCGAGACCGCTCCTCAAGGCCACATCGCCCGGCAGGAATGGCCGTACCTGCCGTTCCGGCATCGATGCCTCGGGCACCGCCGCCGCGCCATCGAAAGCGAAGCGCGCGAGCACCGGGCGATGATCGCTGCTGCGCCCCGTATCCGGGCAATAGTTGTTTTGCGGGTACATGACCGAGGCGTCACTCTTCCAGGAGCGGGCCTCTCCGCCCAGCAGCACGTTGTCGGCGATGCGCCCCCGGTTGCCACACCAGGTGCCGATGCCGGATTCCGGCCGCAGCCAGTTCCATCCGGCGCTGGCCAGGAAACGGTCGAAGTCCGCATCGCTCTTATCGATCCTCAGATCGAAATTGAAGCTGCCCACCGCCACCACCGGCAGGGTCTGCGCCTCAGCCCAGGCAGCCAGCCCGGCGCTCTGCTGCTCGCGCCTGCTTGCCTGATCGGAGAAGTTCACGACCACAAACAAAAACTCGGGGCCGTCACCCGGACGGAAATGCGCCGCCAGCGGTGCCGCGTGCCGCTCGGTGGCGCGCGCCTCCAGGATCTCTTCGCTGGCGACAAGCTCGAGCCGATCGCGTCGATAGAGGATCAGCATGCGATCGTTGGCGCCGGTGCTGCCGAGGAGGCTGCCGAATTCCGTGTCGCCGCCCTTTTCCGCGCCGAGGCGCAGC
>CBDTYJ010000093.1:0-9277 GCA_965364575.1 uncultured Gammaproteobacteria bacterium | reverse complement strand
AACAGGAATAGTGTCCACTGTGCACCCCAGTCGCCGAGCAGGCTGACCAGAAACAACCAACCCAGCGGCATGATGACCAGCCCGGATCCGAGCGCGAACGCCCGCGGAACGGGCACGGGATAACGGAGCATCCAGATAAGACCCAGGACCCAGACCGACAGATCCAGCCACAACAGCCCCTCGGGCGACGCCCGCCACACATCGCCTGCCAGCCAGGCGCCCGCGATCGCCACCGCCGCATAGGCCGCGCGCGTGCCGGGCTGGCGGCACCCGCCCAGGGCCGACCACTCCCAGACGCCGACGATCACCAGCGCCCCCAGGACCGCCGCCGCCACCGGCAAAGGTGCCACGAACAGCACCAGAAGCAGCGCCGCACCCAGCACCAGTGCCGTGACCAGACGCTGTCTGATCATCGGGCCTGCTCCAGAGCCTGCTCCGGAGTCAGACCGAAGCGTCTCTCACGCCCGGCGTAGAATTCCAGGGCCTGGTCGAGCTGCTGGTCGTCGAAAGCGGGCCACAGGCAGTCAGTGAAATAGAGCTCCGAGTAAGCCAGATTCCACAGCAGAAAATTGCTGATGCGCGATTCGCCGCCGGTGCGGATGAGCAGATCCGGGTCCGGCAAGGATCCGAGACACAGACGCGAAGCCAGCGCCCGTTCGTCCACCGCCTCGGCGCTGAGCGTACCCTCCGCGACTTCCCTCGCGATCCGACGGGCCGCTTCGGTGATATCCCAGCGGCCGCCATAGGAAAGAGCGATGATCAGCACCAGCCCCTCGTTTTCCCGGGTCCGGTCTTCGGCGTGGGCCATGCGCTCGCGGATGACCGGAGTCAGCAGCTGCCGGTCACCGATAAAACGCAGCTGCACGCCCTGCCCGGCGAGTTCGTCCACCTCCCGGTCCAGGGCCTCCACCATCAGTTTCATCAGCATGCCGACTTCCTGCTGCGGCCGCCGCCAGTTCTCGCTACTGAAGGCGAACAGGCTGAGAACACGGATCCCGCGCCGGCCACAAGCCTCGACGATACGTCTTGCGGCTTTGACGCCGGCCCGGTGGCCGGCCTGACGTGGCAGGCCGCGGGACCGGGCCCAGCGGCCGTTGCCGTCCATGATGACGGCAACGTGCTTCGGCAGACGTTGGTCGGTGGCTGTCTCGGAGGTCGTCATGGGCTGGGGCAGGAGCCAGTCAGACCTCCATCAGTTCCGCTTCCTTGGCAGAAAGGAGTACCTCGATCTCGGCGATGTACTTGTCGGTCAGCGACTGGACCTCGTCGTGGAACCGGTGGTCCTGGTCCTCGGTGATCTCCTTCTCCTTCAGCAGATCCTTGCAGTGATGCAGCGCATCGCGGCGGATATTGCGGATCGCGACCCGGGCCCCTTCGGCCTCGTGGCGGACCACACGCACCAGATCCTTGCGCCGCTCCTCCGTAAGCGGCGGCAGCGGCACCCGGATGACCAGGCCCGACGTAGCGGGAGTGAGGCCGAGATCGCTGGTCATGATGGCCTTCTCGACTTTCTGCACCATGGTCTTTTCCCACGGCGTGATGGTCAGCGTCCGGGCGTCTTCCACGCCGACGCTGGCGACCTGGTTCAGCGGCACGTCGCTGCCGTAGTACTCGACAGTCACATGATCGAGCAGGCTCGTGTGCGCGCGGCCGGTCCGCAGCTTCTGCAATTCCTGCTGGAATGCGGCCACGCTCTTCTTCATACGCTCGACGGCGTCTTTCCTGATCTCATCCAACATGCGGACCTCTCCTTTCAGTCCTGCTGCATCGCCGCTTCGTTTGTCACCAGGGTCCCGAGATCCTCCCCGTGCAGGATCCGCAGCAGATCGCCTTTATTGTGGACGTTGAACACTCTCAGCGGCAGATCGTTATCGCGGCACATGACGACCGCCGTGGCGTCCATGACCCCGAGCTTGTCCGCCAGAACCTGATCGTAGGATAGCTGGACATACCGCCGCGCGTCGGGATCGATGACCGGATCGGACGTGAACACGCCATTGACCTTGGTCGCCTTGAGCAACAGGTCGGCGCTGATTTCTATCGCTCGCAGGCTGGCAGCGGTGTCAGTGGTGAAGAAGGGGTTCCCGGTGCCGGCAGCCAGCAGGACCACGCGGCTCTTCTCCAAATGGCGCATGGCGCGCCGGCGAATGTAGTCCTCGCACACATCGTGAACCCGCAGCGCCGACATCACCCGGGCGTGGACGCCGAGCTTCTCCAGGGCGTCCTGCATGGCCAGGGAATTCATCACCGTAGCCAGCATGCCCATGTGGTCGCCGGTGACCCGGTCCATGCCGGACTCGGCAAGACCGGCGCCACGGAATATGTTGCCGCCGCCGATGACCACGGCGACCTGGATCCCCATCTCACGGACGTCGCGGATTTCGCTGGCGATCCGTAACAGAGTCGCCGGATCGATACCGTAATCCACCCCGCCCAGCAGCGCCTCGCCGCTGAGCTTGAGGAGGATGCGCTTCGGAATACGAGATTTCCTGCTCATGGCACCCGCCTTTGTGACGCTCAAAAAGAACCCCGCGTCGGAGGCGGGGCTCTCAGGACCATAGTCTAGCGCAAATCGATTTCCGCCGGATGCTCAGGCGCCCCGCGCCTGGGCCATCACCTCTTCGACAAAGTTTTCCTGCTTCTTCTCGATCCCCTCGCCCACCTCGAAACGGGCGAAGGCAGTGACCTTCGCATCGTGGCTGGCCAGCAGTTTGCCGACCGTGACGTCCGGATCCTTGACGAAAGGCTGGCCGAGCAGCGTGATTTCGGCCAGGTACTTGCGCAGACGACCCTCGACCATCTTCTCGACGATGGCCTCCGGCTTGCCCTCGTTGCGGGCCTGCTCGGTGAGGATCTCGCGCTCCTTGTCCAGGGTCTCCGCCGGCACGTCGCTGTCGGCGATGCACAGGGGCTTGCTGGCCGCGATGTGCATGGCCACGTCCCGGGCCAGCTCGTCGTCGCCGCCGTTGACGGCCACGGCGACGCCGATGCGCTTGCCGTGGAGATAGGTGCCGACGCGTTCGGCGCCGCCCACGATCTGGAAACGACGCACGTTGATGTTCTCACCGATCTTGGCGATCAGGGCCCGCCGGGCCTCCTCGACGCTGGCCGCATCACCCATAGGCAGCGCCAGCAGAGCATCGCGGTCGGCCGGGCTCTCGCTCAGGACCAGGTCGGAGACGGCGCCGGCGAAACCGGTGAAGTCCTCTCCGGAGGACACGAAGTCGGTCTCGCAATTGACCTCTGCCAGGGCAGCCCGGGCGCCATCGTCAGAACGGCTGATGGTCACGACACCCTCGGCGGCGACCCGTCCGGATTTCTTGTCGGCCTTGGCCAGGCCTGCCTTGCGCATGTTCTCCACCGCGGCTTCCAGATCGCCGCCGGTCTCCACCAGCGCTTTCTTGCACTCCATCATGCCCGCGCCGGTGCGCTCTCTAAGCTCTTTCACCAGCGATGCTGAAATCGTCATTGTCTTTACCTCGATCGAATCATTGGCCGGTACCCGGCGCCATGCGCCGGGTACCGGCAGGAAGTCGCATTTCAGCCGCCCGACCGGGACGAGCGACTGTCACATCCGGTCCGGGTTCAGGCTTCGGGTTCCGCCTTCTTCTCCCCCTCGCCCGCAGCTTCCGCAGCCGGATCCGCGCTCTCCGCTTTCTTCGGGGTGGCCTTGGCCGCCTTCGGCTTGGCCTTGGCCTTAGGCTTGGCTTTGGCCTTCGCCTTGGTCTTGGTCTTGGCTTTGGCTTTGGGAGCGGCTTCTGCACCCTCACCGGCCGGCGCGGCCTTGGCGGTCTCCGCAGCAGCGGGTTCAGCCGCTTCCGTATCCGCGGCTTTCGGGGTCGTCTCGGCGTCCGACTCTGTGGATGCCTCGGCAGCCTCTTCGACGGCCTCCTTCCTCGCGGCGGCTTCCTGCTCGATGGTCTCGGCCGCTTCGGCCTTGGTCGGTTTTACTTTTTTGGCCACCGCCTTCTTGCGGGCAGGGGCCTTCTTCTTCGGCGCTGCCGCCTGCTCGCGGGGCTTGCCGGACTCGTCCAGTTCGACGAAATCACTGGTGCCCTCGGGTACCGTCGGCACGCTGTCCTTGCCCTCCAGTACCGCGTCGGCGATGCCCACGGCATAGAGCTCGATCGCGCGCATGGCGTCGTCATTTCCGGGGATCACGTAGTCCACACCGGCCGGGGAACAGTTGGTGTCGACCACGGCCACGACCGGTATGCCCAGCTTGTTGGCCTCGGCCAGGGCGATCTTCTCGTGTCCGACGTCGATCAGGAACAGCGCATCCGGCAGGCCGTTCATCTTCTTGATGCCACCCAGGCTCCGCTCGAGCTTCTCCATCTCCCGGCGCAACTGGAGCACTTCTTTCTTGTTCAGGGCTTCGAACGACCCGTCCTCGGCCTGAGTCTCCAGGTCGGTGAGGCGCTTGATCGACTGTTTGACGGTCTTGAAGTTGGTCAGCATGCCGCCCAGCCAGCGGTAGGTGACGTGGGGCATACTGCAGCGCTCGGCTTCGCGCCGCACGCAATCCCGGGCCGCGCGCTTGGTGCCGACGAACATTACCGAACCGCCGTCCGCGATCAGCTTGCGCACGAAACCGGCCGCCTGGTCGTACAGCGGAAGGGTCCGCTCGAGATTGATGATATGGATCTTGTTGCGCTCGCCGAAGATGAAGGGCGCCATCTTCGGGTTCCAGTAGCGGGTCTGATGACCGAAGTGCACGCCAGCTTCCAGCATCTGGCGCATGGATACGTTAGACATGTTGTTCTCCAGGGGTTGAGCCTCCATGCACCCCACCCGGAAACCCGCCGCAGACGCCCCTCAGGGCACTCGCGCCGGGCACCCGACCGGGTGTGACGATGCATGTGTGGGTTTTGATTGCGAAAAAGAAGCGAGCTTTATACCATAACGGTCCGCGCGTAACAATCTCCCCCGACCTGAAAAATCAAGGGATTGCGGCGTTCCCTCAGAGGATCGCACAGATCCCCGACGCGAGCCCCCGGACCAGTATGACGGTAACGATCAAGACACCCGAAGAACAGCAGCACATGCGTACTGCCGGCCGCCTGGCCGCGGAGGTGCTGGATATGATCGGCGAGCACGTCAAAGCCGGAGTCAGCACGGGCGAACTGGACACCATCTGTCACGAATACATCGTCGGCAAGCAGGACGCCGTACCGGCGCCGTTGAACTACCGCGGCTTTCCCAAGTCCATCTGCACCTCCGTGAACCACGTCGTCTGTCATGGCATCCCGGGGGACAAGGTGCTCAAGAACGGCGACTGCCTGAATATCGATATCACCGTGATCAAACATGGTTTCCACGGCGACACCAGCCGCATGTTCTTCGTCGGCCAGCCCAAGGTGGCCGCGAGCCGGGTCAGCGAAGTGGCCCACGAAGGGATGCGACTGGGGATCGAGATGGTGGCTCCGGGCGTCCGCCTGGGCGACATCGGCGCCGCCATCCAGCGGCACGTGGAATCCCATGGCTGCTCCGTGGTGAGGGAATACTGCGGGCACGGCATCGGCCGGGAATTCCATGAGGACCCCCAGGTCCTGCACTACGGCAAGCCAGGCACGGGTCTGACGCTGCAGGAGGGCATGACCTTCACCATCGAGCCGATGGTCAACGCCGGCCGCCGCCATGTCCGGCTGCTGCCGGACGGCTGGACCGTGGTCACCAAGGACCATTCTCTGTCGGCCCAGTGGGAACACACGGTGCTGGTGACCGCGGACGGGCACGAGGTGCTCACCCTGGGCGCCAGCGGCGAGATCTGAGATGGCCGTGGACATCGCAGCGGAGCCGTTCCCCCACCTGTCGGAACTCGCTGACGGAGGGTCGAAACTGAATCTGTTCCGCGACGCTCTTGCCCGGGGCGATGCGATGCTGCGAGAACGTTTCGACCAGGACGAGCCGGTAGACGGTCTGGTGCGGGACCGGGCGCGGCTGGTGGACGGCGTGCTGGGCCAGGCCTGGCGTCAACACGCGGGTCCCCTCGCGGACGAACTCGCACTGGTGGCCGTCGGCGGCTACGGCCGCGGCGAACTCCATCCCTGCTCCGATATCGACATCATGATCCTGCTGCCGCGCACCGACGACGCGGCCTGGCGGGAGACGCTGGAGGCATTCCTGACCTTCCTCTGGGACATCGGTCTCGAAGTCGGGCACAGCGTGCGCACGGTCGAGGACTGCGTGGACCAGGCCGGCACGGACATTACCGTGGCCACGACACTGATGGAGTCGCGCCTGCTGGACGGACCCCGGTCCTTGTTCGAGCAGATGTGCGCGGCGGTCGGCCCCGATCACATCTGGCCGACACCGGCGTTCTTCGAAGCCAAGCTCACCGAGCAGACCGAGCGGCACCACCGCTACCACGATACGGCCTACAACCTGGAACCCAACGTCAAGGGCAGCCCCGGCGGGCTGCGCGACATCCAGATGGTCGGCTGGGTGGCCAAGCGTCACTTCAACGCCAGCAACTTCCACCAGCTGGCCCAGCTCGGCTTCCTGACCGACTACGAATACCGCAAGCTGCTTGCCGGCCAGACCTTCCTGTGGCGTATCCGCTGGGCTCTGCACACCATCACCGGCCGACGTGAAGATCGGCTGTTGTTCGACCATCAGATCGCCCTCGCCGCCCGCTTCGGCTACGAGGACGCCACCTACACCCTCGCGGTCGAGCAGTTCATGCAGAAGTATTACCGCACCGTGATGGAGTTGAGCCGCCTCAACGAGATGTTGCTGCAGCTTTTCCAGGAGGCGATCCTGCTGGACCCCGAAGCCAGCCCCGAGGCGCTGAACGCGCGTTTCCAGGTGCGCAACGGCTATCTCGAGGCCAGCCACGAAGAGATATTCCAGCGGGAACCCTCTGCGCTCCTGGAGATGTTCAAGGTCCTGCAGGAGCGGCCAGAGCTGCGCGGCGTCAGCGCCGGCACCATCCGCCTGATCCGCAAGCAACTCACCAGCATCGACGAGGAATTCCGCCAGAACCCCCGCCACCACCGACTGTTCCTGGAGATCATCCGCGCACCCCAGGGTGTGACCCATGAGCTGCGCCGGATGAATCGCTACGGCGTGCTGGGCCGCTACATCCCGGCCTTCGGCCGCATCGTTGGACGTATGCAGTACGATCTGTTCCACGCCTATACCGTGGACGCGCACACCCTGTTCGTGGTCAGCAACCTGCGCCGCTTCGCGCTGTCGCGATTCGATCACGAATTGCCCGCGCTGAGCGAGATCATGCAGGCGCTGCCACAGCCCGAACTGATCTACCTGGCCGGTCTGTTCCACGATATCGCCAAGGGCCGTGGCGGCGACCACTCGGAGCTGGGCGCCGTGGATGCCGAGTCCTTCTGCCTCGAGCAGGGCTTGTCCCGCTATGAAGCCCGGCTGGTCGCCTGGCTGGTCGCAAATCATCTGCTGTTTTCCATCACCGCGCAGAAGAGGGATATCCACGATCCGGCCGTCATCCGCGAATTCGCCAAACGGGTAGGCGATCAGACCCGGCTCGATTATCTCTACGTGCTGACCGTCGCGGACGTCCGCGCGACCAATCCAAAACTCTGGAACTCGTGGAAGGCCTCGCTGTTCGGAGAATTCTATGAGGCCACCAGGCGGGCTTTGCGGCGGGGGCTTGAGAATCCCATCGACAAGGACGAATTGATCGCCGAGACCCAGGCCCGGGCGATCGAGCTATTGAGTTCCTGGCGGCTGCGCAAGCGCCGGATCCGCAAGGCCTGGGAGCCATTTACCGAGGAATATTTCCTGCGTCACACGCCGGCCGAGATCGCCTGGCACACGGAGCAACTGATCGCCCACGACCCGGCCAGCGGGCCCCTGGTATCCGTCCACCAGGAGAGCGACCGCGGCGGCACCGCGGTGATGGTCTACACCGAATATGCCCGCCGCACCTTCGCCAAAGTGACCGCCATGCTCGACGAGCTGGGCCTGACCATTGTCGATGCGCGCATCACGCCCACCGCTGACGATCACAGCCTCGATACTTACCATGTGCTGGAGAACGACGGCTCACCAATCGACGATCTGGATCGGGCCCGGCAGATCGATCGAGCCCTGGTCAAGGCCCTGCTGAAGAACGACGGGGCGGCGCCGACCGTCACCCGCAAGGCGCCGCGACAGGTTCGCATGTTCTCCACCGCGACCCGTATCAGCTTCGGCCTCGACGGACAGAATCGAACTCTGATGGAGCTGATCGCAGGCGACCGGCCCGGCCTGTTGTCCGAAGTGGGACGGGTTCTGCTGGATGCCGGCGTCGAGGTCCACGCGGCGCGCATTATGACCATAGGCGAACGCGCCGAAGATGTGTTCTGCTGTAGCGACGCTGCCGGCAAGCCTCTGACGGACGCCAAATGCGAAGCCCTGCGCACTCGATTGATCGAACAGCTGGACAAAGCTTCCTGAGCGGCGTTCGGAGTGAACATGAACCCGCTTCTCCAACGCCTGCATCCCTACCCCTTCGAGCGGCTGGCTTCGTTGATGGCAAGCGTGACGCCGCCGTCCGGCCTGCCCCACATCCCGCTGTCCATCGGCGAGCCGAAGCACGCGCCGCCGGCATTCGTCGGGGAAGCGCTCTGTGCGGCTATGGATGAGCTCGGCACCTATCCCGTCGCACTTGGGACAGAGGCCTTGCGCCGGGCTATCGCCGACTGGCTTGAGCGGCGCTTCGAGCTCGGTGGCGATGCGGTGGATCCGCACACCATGATCCTGCCGGTCAATGGCACCCGGGAGGGACTGTTCAGCTTCGTACAGGCCGCCGTCGATCCGTCGGCGGACAGCCTGGTGATGATGCCCAACCCCTTCTACCAGATCTACGAAGGGGCGGCCCTGCTCGCCGGCGCCGAGCCCCGTTATCTGAACACGGTCGAGGCCAACGGTTTTCTGCCGGACCTGGACGCAGTCAGCGGTGCCGAATGGGACCGGTGCGCAGTGCTGTTCCTGTGCAGCCCGGGCAACCCCACCGGGGCCGTGCTCGACGATGCCTTCCTGCGCGAGGCCGTGGCGCTCGCGGACCGGCATGATTTCGTCATCGCCGCCGACGAGTGCTACGCGGACATCTATCTCGACGAGGCAAGGCCGCCGCCCAGCCTGCTACAGGTATGCCGGGCCATGGGCCGGGACGATTTCCATCGCTGCGTGGTATTCCACAGCCTGTCGAAGCGGTCCAGCGTGCCGGGCTTGCGCTCCGGTTTCGTGGCCGGCGATCCGGCCATCATGGCCGCTTATCGGCTTTACCGGACCTATCACGGCTGCGCGGTACCGCTGG
>CBDTYJ010000092.1:0-9416 GCA_965364575.1 uncultured Gammaproteobacteria bacterium | reverse complement strand
TTCGGATCGCTTTACTTCCTGCCATGCCGCGTCCAGCTGGTCCGCATCTGCGTCGGAGACGCTCTTGCCGCTTCTGGCCAGTGCCGTCTCCATGGCCCTGAAACGGCGCTCGAACCTGGCATTGCTCCGGCGCAGGGCCCGCTCCGGATCCAGACCCCGATGACGGCACAGGTTGACGACCGTGAACAAGAGATCACCGACCTCTTCCTCCATCCGGACATCGTCGTCCAGCTCGGATTCCAGTTCCGCCAGCTCTTCATGGAGCTTCGCGATCACACCCTCGAGATCGGGCCAGTCGAACCCGGCCGCGGCCGCGCGGCGGCCCAGTTTGCCGGCTCGCATCAGGGCGGGCAGGCCCCGGGCGATGCCGGCCAGGTGGCTCTGGTCTTCCTGCTGATCCCGCCCCTGTTCCCGCTCCTGCGCTTTCAGGCGTTCCCATGCTTCGGTCTGGGCGCTGGCATCCGCCACGGTCTCGTCGCCGAACACATGGGGATGACGCCTGATCATCTTGCGGCAGATCGCCTCCACCACGTCATCGAAGCGGAATGCGCCGGACTCTTCGGCCATGCGGGCGTGGTAGACGACCTGCAGCAGCAGATCGCCCAGCTCGTCACGCAGGCCTTCGAGATCCTCCCGCTCGATGGCGTCGGCGACTTCGTAGGCCTCCTCGATGGTATACGGTGCGATGGTCTGGAAGGTCTGCTGGATGTCCCAGGGGCAACCGTGCTCGGGATGGCGCAGCCGCGCCATGATGTCGATCAGCCAGGCCACAGCGTTCACGATTCCTGCTCCTCGAACAGGCGCTGGCGCAGGCTGATCAGCATGCCCGCGGTGGCGCCCCAGATGTTGTAGTCGCGGTAGGGGATCTCGAAGTAAGGCAGGCGCAGACCGAGGAAGCGGCTGTAGCGGCGAACCACTCGCTCCCGGTCGAGCACGTGTGTCAGCGGCACCTCGAAGGCCTCGGCCACCTCGGTGGTGTCGAGCTCCAGATCGAAGCCGGGCCGGACGAAGGCCACCACCGGCGTGACGGCGTATCCGGTGATGGTCAGATAGTTGTCCAGATAGCCGATTATCTCCACATGCCCTTCCGGCAGACCCACTTCCTCACGGGTCTCCCGCAGCGCGGCGCCGGCCGGGCCGGCGTCCCCGGATTCGAGACGACCTCCGGGGAAACTGATCTGGCCCGGATGGTGTTTGAGGTCTTCCGCCCGGCGGGTCAACAGCAGGGACAGCCCGGCGGGCCGGTCGATGATCGGAACCAGCACCGCGGCCGGAACCAGGCGTCGGATTCGAAGCCGCCGGATCATCTGCGGCAGATCCCCGTAGCCGGGCATGTTGATGCGATCCGCCGGTTGCGGCTGGCTGCCTGCCAGACGCCGGCGGATCAGGGCCCTGAGATCCTGGTGACCGGCGTCGGCGACCGACACTATTTGTTGATGCCGCCGCGGGTCAGTGCCGTGGGGTCCAGCAGCCGCGCCAGATCGTCGTCTGACAGGTCGGTCATCTCCCGGGCGATCTCGCGGATCGGGCGGCCCTCGGCGTAGGCGCGCTTGGCGGTGGCGGCGCCCAGCTCGTAGCCGATGACCGGATTGAGCGCCGTCACCAGTATCGGATTTCGCTCCAGCGCTTCCTGCAGATGGTCTTCGTTGACATTGAAGCCGGCGATAGCGCGGTCCGCCAGCAGACGCGTGACGCTGGCGAGGATCTCTATGCTCTGCAGCAGATTGTGGGCGATCACCGGTAACATGACGTTGAGCTGAAAGTTGCCGGAGCCGCCACCGATCGTGATGGTGGCATCGTTGCCGATCACCTGAGCCGCCACCATGGCGGCGGCCTCAGGGATCACCGGGTTGACCTTACCCGGCATGATGCTGCTGCCGGGCTGCAGCGCCGGCAGGGCTATCTCGCCGAGGCCCGCCAGCGGTCCGCTGTTCATCCAGCGCAGGTCGTTAGCGATTTTCAGTACGCTGACCGCGACGGTCTTCAGCTGGCCGGAGACTTCCACCGCCGCGTCCTGGCTGCTCAGGCTCTCGAAGTAGTCGGCGTTTGGCTCGAAGGCGACACCGGTGCGCTGGCTGAGCTCGGCGGCGAAGCGCGCGCCGAAGTCCGGATGGGCGTTGATCCCGGTGCCGACGGCCGTTCCGCCCTGAGCCAGTCGCTGGATCCGGGGCAGCGCACTCTCGATGCGGGCGATACCGCTGCGGATTTGTGCGGACCAGCCACCGATTTCCTGGGCCATCGTGATGGGCATGGCGTCCATCAGGTGGGTACGGCCGGTCTTGACGATCTCGGCGCAGGCGTCCGCCTTGGCGTCCAGGGTCTTGGCCAGGTGATCCAGGGCCGGCAACAGTGATTCCCTGATCTCCAGCGCGGCGCTCACGTGGATGGCCGTGGGGATGACGTCGTTGCTGCTCTGGCCCATGTTCACGTGATCGTTGGGATGGACCGGCGAACCGAGGCGTTCGCTGGCGAGATGGGCGATCACCTCGTTCGCGTTCATGTTGGTGCTCGTGCCGGAACCGGTCTGGAACACGTCGATAGGGAACTGGTCGTCATGCCGGCCTTCGATCACCAGGTCGGCGGCGTGTTCGATGGCCGCCGCTACATCCGCCTCGATCAATCCGAGCTCCAGATTGGCCCGGGCTGCGGCCCATTTGACCAGTCCGACGGCACGGATGAACCCGCGCGGCATGCGCAGCCCGCTGACGGGAAAATTCTCCACTGCCCGCTGGGTCTGTGCACCCCATAACGCGTCGGCCGGGACCCGCAGTTCGCCCATGCTGTCGCGCTTGATCCGATAGTCTTTGTCGCCCATGTGGCCTCTCCGAAATCAAGGAAACCGTCGGCGGCCGCCGGCCGGGATCATGCCGGTACGGCGCCTGCAGATGCCTCCGCCGTGAAAGGCCTGAAAAGACCGGGGTCATCGACCGAAAAACCCTGAAAAGGGCTTCTGATGTATGATGCGCCATCCTAGCATTTTTGATTCCTACGGGCATGGATTCGAGCACCCTCACCGCGATCTCGCCGGTCGACGGCCGTTATGCCGCCAAGACCGCCGGACTGCGCGATATCTTCAGCGAATACGGACTCATCCGCTTCCGCGTCAAGGTCGAAGTAGAGTGGCTCAAGGCGCTGGCCGCCGCCCCGGAGATCGGTCTGCCAGCGCCCGCTGCCGGACCTGCCGCGATGCTCAGCCGTCTGGCAGAGGAATTTTCCGAAGACGATGCCCGTCAGGTGAAAGAGATCGAGTCGGTCACCAACCACGACGTCAAGGCGGTGGAGTATTTCATCAAGCGGCAACTGGAGGCCGCCGGCGCCGACGAACGGCTGACGGAGTTCACCCATTTCGCCTGTACCTCCGAGGACATCAACAACCTTGCCTACGCCCTGATGCTGGCTACGGCACGGGACCGGTTCCTGCTGCCGGGACAGGCGGCGCTGCTGCGTAAGATCTGCGCCCTCGCGAAGGAGAATGCAGCCGTCCCCATGCTCTCCCGCACTCACGGACAACCCGCCTCGCCCACGACCCTGGGCAAGGAATTCGCCAACGTCGCGTGGCGCCTCTACCGCCAGCGCGAACAGCTCGCGGCAGTGAGGATCCTGGGCAAGATGAACGGAGCGGTGGGCAACTACAACGCTCACCTGGCGGCCTATCCCGAAGCCGACTGGCCGGCTCTCAGTCGGGACTTTGTTACCGGTCTCGGCCTGGCCTTCAATCCGTTCACCACCCAGATAGAGCCCCACGACTGGATCGCGGAGTACTGCCACGGTCTGGCCCGATTCAATACCGTCCTGATCGATCTGTGCCGTGATGTCTGGAGCTACATCTCTATCGGCTATTTCCGTCAGCGCGCCGTCGCCGGCGAAGTGGGATCGTCCACCATGCCGCACAAGGTCAACCCTATCGACTTCGAGAACGCCGAAGGCAATCTCGGCCTGGCCAATGCGATGTTGGACCACTTCGCCGGCAAGCTGCCCGTCTCCCGCTGGCAGCGTGATCTGACCGATTCGACCGTGCTCCGGAACCTGGGCGTGGCCATCGCCCACACCGGCATCGCCTTCGCGTCGCTGCAGAAAGGCCTGGACAAGCTGCAGCCCGACACCGGCCGCATGGCCGCCGATCTCGATGAGAATTGGGAAGTGCTGGCAGAGCCGGTGCAGACGGTGATGAGACGTTACGGCCTCGAAAATCCCTATGAGCAGCTCAAGGCGCTGACCCGGGGGCGCAAGGTCGGCGAGGCCGCCATGCGGGAGTTTATCGCCGGGCTGGACCTGCCGGCGGAGGCCCGGGAACGGCTGCAGGCCCTTACCCCCTCCGGCTACACGGGTAATGCGGCGGCCCAGGCGCTGGAGCTGCCACCCGAATCATGATCCGCTGGCCCCCGGGGCTGGACGCCGACCGCTTCCTGGCGGAGTACTGGCAGCGACAGCCGGTCTATCTCCCGGGTGCGCTCATCCCCTGGGCGTGTCCGCTCACCGGGGAAGAACTGGCAGGCCTGGCCTGTGAGGCGGAGGTGGAATCCCGCATCGCCGCCGGTGACGAATCCGCCGGCTGGACGCTGCGCCACGGACCATTCCACGAGCAGGACTTTGTCACCGCCCCGGTCGAGGGCTGGACCCTGCTGGTCCAGGATGTGGAGAAGCACCTGCCCGGGCTCAGACCGCTGATGGATCGGTTCGACTTCATCCCGCCCTGGCGGATGGATGACCTGATGATCAGCTATGCGGTCCCCGGCGGCAGCGTGGGTCCCCACGTGGACGCCTACGACGTATTCCTCGTCCAGGGCCAGGGCACGCGGACCTGGAGGCTGGACCCGGAACCGGCGGAGATCGCCTGGCGGGAGGATTCGGAACTGCGTGTGCTGAGCGCATTCAGTCCCCGCGAGACGGTGGAGACCGGGCCGGGCGACGTGCTGTATCTGCCGCCCGGCGTCGCCCACTACGGCATCGGCGCGGAATCCTCCATCACCTTGTCGATCGGCTTCCGTGCCCCCACGGCCGGTGAATTGCTGGCGGCCGCGGGCGCCCTGCTCGACCAGCGGGAACCGGCCCTGCGCTACGGAGATGCCGGCGTCACCCGGAACGAGAGTGATGGTGTCCGGATCAGCGACGAGGCGTCGGCTCGCGCGTCGGCCCTGGTGCAGCAAGCCCTGCCGCTCGAAGACGCGTTGCTCGATGAAGCTCTGGGCCGGGTCGTCACTGGCAACAAACCATGGCTGCTGGCCGCTCGCCCGATCGAGCCCACGGATCCCCCACGGGTGGCCGCCCGGCTTGCGGCGGGAGACCGGCTTAGAAGAGATGCCACGGCCCGCTTCGCCTGGCGGCGCCGTGGCGACCGGGCGGTTTTCCTGTTCGCCGACGGTCAGAGTTGGCATCTGGACCCGGCGTCAGAGTCTGCGGCCCGGGCATTGTGCGAGGCCGAGGAGCTGGATCGCGGCTGGCTGGCCGGCTGCGCGGCAGATGACGACACTCTGCTCGGGCTGCTGACAGCGCTGCTGGAACAGGGCAGTCTCGAATGGATCGAAACGTGCAAGGATTCCGAAGGGAGCGGGACATGAGCGAATTCAGCGTGCGCGAAGCGGACTGGGACCGCGACGCCGAGGCCATCCGGCGGGTCCGGGAGGCCGTATTCGTCATCGAGCAGGCGGTGCCCGCCGACCTGGAATGGGACGGGATGGACCCGGATTGCCTCCAGGTGGTGGCGGAAGACACAAATCGTGACGCAATCGGCACCGGTCGGCTGCATCCTTCGGGGAAAATCGGACGTATGGCGGTTGTTGCTGAATGGCGTAGCCGCGGTGTGGGCGCGGCGATGCTGGAGCGACTGATCGATCTGGCCCGCCGCCAGGGGCTGGAGGAGGTGTTCCTCCACGGCCAGACCCGGGTGCTGGAGTTCTATGCCCGCCACGGGTTCCTCGCCGAGGGCGAGGAATTTGAAGAGGCGGACATCCCCCACCGGATGATGAGGCGGAAGATCTAGCGAGATGCTCAACGAAGGCCAGAACCTGCCGGAAGCCGGCGCCGAATCCACCCGCCGGGTGCTGTCCAGCAAGGACGAGGTGCGCGAGGCGATGGTCGAGGTCGCTCGATTGGCCAACCGCAGCATCACCATCATGACCCTGGATCTGGAGACCAATCTTTACGACCACCCGCATTTCCTCGATGCGGTGAAATACCTGTGCCTGTCCCGTAGCTATGCCCGCATCCGGGTACTCATTACCAATCCCCGCCGGACCATCCGCGACGCCAACCGTTTCGTCTATCTGGGGCGTCGATTGAGCAGCTTTGTCGAGTTCCGCAACATCCACGAGAGCCATGCGAGTCATCACGAGGCATTCATGATCGCTGACGATACCGCCATCGTGTTCCGCTCCGAGGCCGATCGCTGGGACGGCATCGCCGACATGCACGAGCCGACCATGGCGCGTCATTACCTGAATATGTTCGACGAAATCTGGGCCATCAGTCCCTCCTCCCACGAATTCCGACATCTGCGCCTTTAATCGACGATGATCAAGATAAAACAGATGGTTAGAAGGCATTTCTTAGGTGCATTCTGGCTGCCCGACCTGCGGATCAGTCGCCTTCCCACATGAGTTTCCGCCCCGAGATCACGGTCGCTGCGCTGGTGCAGCGGGACGATCGTTTCCTGATGGTCGAGGAGCGTGCGTCCGGCCGCATGGTGCTGAATCAGCCCGCCGGCCACCTGGAAGAAGGCGAGTCTCTTGCCGAGGCGGTCATCCGCGAGACGCTCGAGGAAACCGCCTGGGCGGTAGAGCCCGAGGCCGTCACCGGCGTCTATCTCTGGCGCAATCCCGAGAACGGCAAATCCTTCCTGCGCGTCGGTTTTGCCGTCAGATGCCTTCATCACGACCCGGAACGGCCGCTGGACGACGGTATCCGGCGAGCCCTGTGGATTAGCCGAAATGATCTGCTGGCGGCTTCCTCCCGCCTGCGCAGTCCCCTGGTGATGAGTTGTATCGACGACTACCTGGCGGGCCGCCGCTACCCGCTGGATGTCCTCAGGGCCCTCTATCACCTGCCTGAAGAACGGGACGTGTCCGGCCTCTGAGACCCGTCGCGGCGACCGGCCCATGGCGTGGGCCGCCCCAGAACGCATAAAATCGTGCCCATGGCTCGATCTTCTTCGATGCGCGTGGTCGTCGGTATGTCCGGAGGCGTGGACTCTTCCGTGGCGGCCCTGCGCCTGGTGGAGCAGGGTCTCGACGTGCATGGTCTGTTCATGACCAACTGGGAGGAGGACGAAGAGGCCTACTGCACCGCGGCGCAGGATCTGCAGGATGCGCGGGCCGTCTGCGACATCCTGTCGATCCCGCTGCATCGGGTCAATTTCTCCGCCGACTACCGCGAGCACGTGTTCAGCTATTTCCTGGCCGAATATCGGGCCGGCCGCACCCCGAATCCGGACGTACTCTGCAATCGGGAGATCAAATTCGGAGCGTGCTTCCATTACGCCCGGCGCCTGGGCGCGGATCTGGTCGCTACGGGGCATTACGCCTGCACGGACGGCAGCGGGGTTCTGCTCCGCGCCGCCGACGAGGGCAAGGACCAGACTTACTTCCTGCTCGGCGTGGACGCGCAGACGCTGCGGCACACCCGCTTCCCCATCGGCGACCTGGAGAAACAGGCGGTGCGCCGGCTCGCCGATGAGCACGGTCTGCCCACCCATGCCAAGCCCGACAGCACCGGCATCTGTTTCATCGGTGAACGCCCGTTCCAGGAGTTTCTGTCCCGCTATCTGCCGGCCGAACCCGGTGACATCGTTACTGAGGAGGGCCAGGTCATCGGGCGCCACCAGGGGCTTATGTTCTACACCATCGGTCAGCGTCAGGGACTCGGAATCGGCGGACGACACGATGCCGAAGACGCCCCCTGGTACGTGGCCGGGAAGGATCTGGCGCGTAATCGGCTGATCGCCGTCCAGGGCCACGACCATCCCGCTCTGTTGAGCGCCGGGCTGATCGCCGTGGATCCCCACTGGATCGCCGGCGATCCCCCGGCGGAATCCGTGCGCTGCCAGGCGCGGATCAGGCACCGGCAGCCTCTTCAGGACTGCGAATTCAAAATCTCCGGGGAGGGACTGCGGGTCCGATTCGATCGACCGCAGCGGGCCGTCAGCCCCGGCCAGTTCATCGCCTTCTACCGGGGTCGCCAGTGTCTTGGCGGCGCCACCATCGACGCCGCCCTGGCCTTCCCCGTCGACGCGCCCACGCCCGCGCGCCTGAGTGTGCCCGCCGCCTGAGCCCCCGGCGTGTTTGATCTATAATGCTCGCTCTGCCGAAGCGATCCGTTGTTCTCCCGGAGGAACCATGAGCGACTCATTTGAAGCCCGATCGACCCTCAAGGTCGGCGATCGGGAATTCGAGATTTTCCGCCTCGACGCCGTCAAGGAAGGCCATGTCGGCCGGCTGCCCTATGCACTCAAGATCCTCCTGGAGAATCTGCTGCGCCACGAGGACGGCGTCAACGTGACCCGGGAGAACATCCTCGCCCTGGCGCATTGGGATCCGAAGGCGGAACCATCGCAGGAAATCGCGTTCACCCCGGCGCGGGTGATCTTGCAGGACTTTACCGGCGTGCCTGCGGTGGTCGACCTGGCGGCCATGCGCGACGCCGTGGTCAAGCTGGGGGGCAAGGCCGAGGCGATCAACCCGCTCTCGCCCGCCGAGCTGGTCATCGACCACTCGGTCCAGGTGGATAACTACGGCACCCGCGACGCCCTCGAAAAGAACAACGAGATCGAGTTCCAGCGCAACCGGGAGCGTTACATGTTCCTGCGCTGGGGCCAGAACGCTTTCGAGAATTTCGCCGTGGTGCCGCCGGACACGGGCATCGTGCACCAGGTCAATCTTGAATACCTGGCCCGGGTCGTGTTCGACGTGGAGAAAGACGGTGTGCTCAGGGCATATCCCGACACGCTGGTCGGCACCGATTCCCACACCACCATGATCAACGGTCTGGGCGTCCTCGGCTGGGGCGTTGGCGGTATCGAGGCGGAAGCGGCGATGCTGGGCCAGGCGATCACCATGCTGGTGCCCCAGGTCATCGGATTCGAACTCAAGGGGAGTCTGGCCCAGGGCGCCACGGCCACGGATCTGGTGCTCACCATCACCGAGATGCTCAGGGAGAGGGGCGTGGTCGGCAAGTTCGTCGAATTCTTCGGCGACGGGCTCAGGGATCTGCCGCTGGCAGACCGGGCCACGCTCGGCAATATGTCGCCGGAATTCGGCAGCACCTGCGCCATCTTCCCGATCGACGCGGAGACCATCCGCTACCTGGAGCTGTCCGGGCGCGATCCCGCGCGCATCCGGCTGGTCGAGGCCTACGCCAGGGAGCAGGGCCTGTGGCGCGAAGAGGGCCAGCGACCGGCCGATTACACTGACGTGATCAGCCTC
>CBDTYJ010000091.1:0-9428 GCA_965364575.1 uncultured Gammaproteobacteria bacterium | reverse complement strand
AGGTCACGGTCAATTTTCCCGACGATTACGGGGCCGCGGAGCTGGCCGGCCGGACCGCCGTGTTCCAGGTCACCGCCCGGGCCGTGGCGGTGGAGAAGCTGCCGGAGGTCGATGACGCCTTCTGCGAGAGCTTCGGCATCACCGAGGGCGGCGTCGACCGGCTGCGCAAGGAAGTCGCAGACAACATGGCGCGGGAGCTGGCCCAGGTCTCGAGGGCGCGGATGAAGGAACAGGTGCTGGATCAGCTTGTGGAGGCTAACGAGACCGATCTGCCGAGGATCCTCGTGGACCAGGAGATCCGGGTGATGCAGGAGAGCGCTGCCCGACGCATGGGCCTGGATCCCGCGGATTCGGCCAATCTCCCCCCTGCCGAGACCCTGGAACCCCAGGCCAGTCGGCGGGTCAAGCTGGGCCTGCTGGTCGCCGAGGTCATCGGCCAGGCCGACATCGAGCTGGATCAGACCCGGGTGCGGCAGCGCCTGATGGAGCTGGCCGCCAGCTACGGCCGGCCGGAGGAAGTGATCAAGATGTACACCAGCAACCCGGAGATGATGGGCCAGATCGAGGCTGAGGTCATGGAGGAGCAAGTCGTGGACTGGTTGATCGAGCATGCCGAAACCACGGACGAAGCCAGCAGCTTCGGCGAATTGATGCAGCCGGCGTAAATCGCTGCCGGCTGCCGGCCGGGACCCCGGTCCCGGCTGTCCGGGCGAGTCCCCGTGGCCGCTGCCCGATAACCCTTGCAACCGCCGCCCGCTGGCATGACCATAGAGCCACGGAACGGCTTATGGAGGCCTGATATGGAAACGAAGGCACTGAACCTGGTGCCGATGGTGGTAGAGCAGACCGCCCGGGGAGAGCGCGCGTACGATATCTATTCGCGGCTGCTCAAGGAGCGGGTGGTGTTCGTCGTGGGGCCGGTAGAAGACCACATGGCCAATCTGATCGTCGCGCAGCTGCTTTTCCTGGAGTCCGAGAACCCGGACAAGGACATCCATCTTTACATCAACTCGCCGGGTGGCGTGGTCACTGCCGGGATGTCGATCTACGACACCATGCAGTTCATCCGCCCTGACGTCAGCACGATCTGCGTCGGCCAGGCAGCCAGTATGGGGGCCCTGCTCCTGGCGGGCGGTGCCCACGGCAAGCGTTTTTGCCTGCCTCACTCCAGGATGATGATCCACCAGCCCCTGGGCGGATTCCAGGGCCAGGCGTCGGATATCGATATCCACGCCCGCGAGGTGCTGAAACTGCGGGATGCCCTCAACAAGATTCTGGCCCGCCATACCGGCCAGGACGTCAAGAAGATCGCCCGCGACACGGATCGGGACAACTTTATGGGTCCCGAGGATGCGGTCGAATTCGGGCTGGTGGACAAGGTCCTCACCGAACGGGTGGAGATCGAGGGCAAAAAAGACGCCTAGATTCGGCGATCTTCGGCGATCCGGCGGCTTTGCAAGCCGCGTCGCCAACGTGATATATAAGCCTCAGGCGAGGCGCCATCTAAGGGTGATGAATGTCTGACGACACGCGGGGCAGAAATGAGGAAGGCAAACTCCTGTATTGCTCATTCTGCGGCAAGAGCCAGCACGAAGTCCGCAAGCTGATTGCGGGTCCCTCGGTATTTATCTGCGACGAGTGTGTCGAGCTCTGCAACGACATCATCCGCGAGGAGCTGGAAGACAAGTCCGACGCCCGCTCCAACAAGCTGCCGAAACCCCAGGAGATCAAGGACGTCCTCGACCAGTACGTGGTCGGCCAGATGGACGCCAAGAAGGTCCTTTCGGTGGCCGTTTACAACCATTACAAGCGTCTGGAGACGCGCAGTCGGGAGCACGGCAAGGACGAAGTCGAGCTGGCCAAGAGCAACATCCTGTTGATCGGGCCCACGGGCTGCGGCAAGACGCTGCTGGCAGAGACCCTGGCCCGGCTGCTCAACGTGCCGTTCACGATCGCCGATGCCACCACCCTGACCGAGGCCGGCTATGTGGGCGAGGACGTCGAGAACATCATCCAGAAGCTGTTGCAAAAGTGCGACTACGATGTAGAGAAAGCCCAGACCGGCATCGTCTACATCGATGAGATCGACAAGATCTCGCGCAAGTCGGACAACCCGTCCATCACCCGTGACGTATCCGGTGAGGGCGTCCAGCAGGCGCTGCTCAAGCTGATCGAAGGCACGGTCGCTTCGGTCCCGCCACAGGGCGGCCGCAAGCATCCGCAGCAGGAATTCCTGCAGGTGGATACGTCCAACATCCTGTTCATCTGCGGCGGCGCTTTCGCCGGTCTGGAGAAGATCATCCTCAATCGCTCCCACAAGAGCGGCATCGGGTTCGCGGCCGAGGTCAAGGGCGAAGCGGATCAGGCCAGTATCGGCGAGCTGTTCCACGACGTGGAGCCCGAGGACCTGATCAAGTACGGGCTGATACCGGAGTTCGTGGGCCGCCTGCCGGTGGTCGCTACCCTGGAAGAACTGGACGAGGAAGCGCTGATCACCATCCTGGTGGAGCCCCGGAATGCGTTGACCAAGCAGTACCGGCGGCTGTTCGAGATGGAAGGCGCCGAACTGGAATTCCGGGAGGACGCGCTCCGGGCGGTGGCCAAGAAGGCCATGCAGCGCAAGACCGGCGCCCGGGGTCTGCGCACGATCCTGGAGACGGTTCTGCTCGACACCATGTACGAGTTGCCGTCCGAGGACAATGTGACCAAGGTGGTCGTGGACGAAGCGGTCGTCAATGGCGAAACCAAACCTTACGTCATCTACGAATCCGACGAGGCGAGTCGATCCGCCGCCGCCGAAGAGACGCAACGGCCGGCCGGTTCCGCGTTCTGATTCGCCTCCCGGCCGGCTCGCGGCCCTTGAAAGCGGCCGGATCAGGCCGCATATCACCTCCGTGACGGGGCCCTTGCGCCCGTATCGACCAGCCAGCAACCGGCCTCCGCCCAGGCCCTACAGGTAATTCATATCGTGTCCCAGGAAATCAGTCGTGATCAGGAAATAGTCGCCCCGGCGCCGGGCAACCGCATGCCGGTTCTGCCTCTGAGAGACGTGGTGGTGTACCCGCACATGGTGATACCGCTGTTCGTCGGCCGGGAGAAGTCCATCCTCGCGCTGGATGCGGCCATGCAGGTGGGCAAACAGATCGTGCTCGTGGCCCAGAAGCAGGCGGATGTGGACGAGCCCGAGATGGTCGACCTTTTCGATTTCGGCACTCTGGCGACCATCCTCCAGCTGCTGAAGCTGCCCGACGGCACGGTCAAGGTGCTGGTGGAAGGGAATGAGCGGGTGGCACTCCAGGATCTGCGCGAAGAGGAATATTTCACGGCCGGGATCGAGGTCCTGGCCGAGGAGGGTGACTACGACGAGCGGGAGGTGGAAGTGCTGGTCCGTTCCATCGTTTCCCAGTTCGAAAACTACGTGAAGCTGAACAAGAAGGTGCCGCCGGAGATCCTGACCTCCCTGGCCGGCATCGAGCAGCCCGGCCGCCTGGCCGATACCGCTGCTGCCCACATGTCGCTCAAGCTCTCCGACAAGCAGGCTGTGCTGGAGATCGTCGATCTGCGCAAACGGCTCGAACACGTGCTCGGCCTGATCGAAGGAGAGATAGATGTTCTGCAGATCGAGAAACGCGTCCGCGGACGGGTCAAGCAGCAGATGGAGAAGAGCCAGCGCGAGTACTACCTGAACGAACAGATGAAGGCGATTCAGAAGGAACTCGGCGACATGGATGACGGCCACAACGAAGTGGCCGAACTGGAGAAGAAGATCGAGGAGGCCGGCATGCCGGCTGAGGCCAAGGAGAAGGCCGGCTCGGAACTGAACAAGCTGAAAATGATGTCGCCCATGTCGGCCGAGGCGACGGTGGTCCGCAACTACATCGACTGGCTGATCAAGGCGCCGTGGAAGAAGCGTACGCGGACCCACAAGGACCTGGCCCTGGCCGAGCGGGTGTTGGAGGAGGACCACTACGGGCTTGAGAAGGTCAAGGAGCGCATCATCGAATACCTGGCGGTCCAGCAGCGCGTAAAGAAGCAGAAAGGGCCGATCCTCTGCCTGGTCGGTCCTCCCGGTGTGGGCAAGACGTCGCTCGGTCAGAGCATCGCCCGGGCCACCAATCGCAAATTCGTTCGCATGTCTCTGGGTGGCGTGCGTGACGAGGCCGAGATCCGGGGTCACCGGCGGACCTATATCGGTTCCATGCCGGGCAAGATCGTTCAGAACATGTCCAAGGTCGGCGTGCGCAACCCGTTGTTCCTGCTGGACGAGATCGACAAAATGTCGATGGATTTCCGCGGCGATCCGTCGTCGGCGCTGCTGGAAGTGCTCGACCCGGAGCAGAATTCCACTTTCAACGATCATTATCTCGAGGTCGACTTCGACCTCTCCGACGTGATGTTCATCTGTACCGCCAACAGCCTGAACATCCCCGCGCCGCTGCTCGACCGCATGGAAGTCATCCGGCTTCCCGGCTATACGGAGGACGAGAAGACCCATATCGCCCGCCGCTATCTGATCAAGAAACAGGTGGCCAATGCGGGTCTGAAGGAGTCCGAGCTGTCCATGTCGGACGCCACGCTGCGTGACATCGTCCGTTACTACACTCGCGAAGCCGGGGTGCGGAACCTGGAGCGCGAGATCGCCAAGATCTGTCGCAAAGTCGTCAAGCAGATGCTGCAGAACCCGAAGCGCAAGCGGGTGACCGTGCGCCCCGGCAGCCTGCAGAAATACCTGGGCGTGCGCAGATTCCGTTACGGCCGCGCCGAGGAGTCGAACGCGGTGGGGCAGGTGACCGGTCTGGCCTGGACCGAAGTCGGCGGCGAGCTATTGACGATCGAGGCGGCCGTGATGTCAGGCAAGGGAAAGCTGATCAATACCGGCCAGCTTGGCGACGTCATGCAGGAGTCCATCCAGGCGGCCATGACGGTGGTGCGGAGCCGCGCCGATGTGCTGGGCATCGCCGACGATTTCCACCAGACCACGGACGTCCATATCCACGTGCCGGAGGGCGCCACGCCCAAAGACGGACCTAGCGCGGGAATCGGAATGTGCACTGCACTAGTCTCGGCGCTGACCATGATCCCGGTTCGGGCCGATGTGGCCATGACCGGCGAGATCACCCTGCGTGGCGAGGTGCTGCCCATCGGCGGTCTCAAGGAGAAGCTGCTGGCCGCGCATCGCGGCGGGATCGGCACGGTGATCATCCCGCATGGGAATGAGAAAGACCTCGTGGAGATTCCGAAGAATATCAAGGGCGCCCTTGATATTCGTCCAGTTAAGTGGATAGACGAGGTGCTGGAAATATCGCTCGAGCGGGCCCCCGTGCCCCTGTCGAAACAGGACACGGATGAGGGACCGGAGCAGGAGTCGAAGGAGTCCCGGGCGGCCTCCCAGGAGGGCTTGACAGCACACTGAAGTTCGCTAGCCGTCGGCTGATGCCCATCTTCTGCATCACCGGGCAGGGACCACGGACTGGGGGACAGCAGGGCCTTTGTTGACAGTCCTTTTTTGGCGCTGGTATAAGATGCGCCTGCCCGCAACTGCATCCAACGGCCCGCGCCACGCGGGCCGAAATGCTTTGGACGGTTTCGCGAATCGGAACTGAACTAAATCCGGGCTGAGGTTCCGAGAGGTCCATGGGGATCTGGTGGGGGAGAGAGGGACCAGGGGTGCGCAGCGTGTCCTCGCGCAAGTTGTTTCATGACCACAGGATTACAAAGGTAAACAGATGAACAAGGCTGAACTGATTGATGCCGTGGCCCAAGCGGCCGATATTTCCAAGAGCGATGCCGGCAAGGCCGTGGAGGCCGTGACTCAGACCATCGCCGATACCCTCGCCAAGGGTGACCAGGTGGCCGTCGTCGGCTTCGGCACCTTCGCCGTCAAGCACCGCGCGGCACGTGCCGGACGCAACCCGAAGACCGGCGAAACCATCCAGATCAAGGCCAGTAATGTGCCCTCGTTCAAGGCTGGCAAAGCGCTGAAGGATGCCGTAAACTAGCGCGCCTCCCACGAGCGGGGTGCTTAGCTCAGCTGGGAGAGCGTCGCCCTTACAAGGCGAAGGTCGAAGGTTCGATCCCTTCAGCACCCACCAGGAAAAGGAGTGGTAGTTCAGCTGGTTAGAATACCGGCCTGTCACGCCGGGGGTCGCGGGTTCGAGTCCCGTCCACTCCGCCAAAATTGGAAAGGGCGCCCCTGGGGCGCCCTTTCTGTTAACGCCATGGTCGTCATGGTCAAACCTGAATTGGAGATAGCAGCGATATGCTGCAAAAGATAAGAGAGAAGATCACCGGCTGGGTCGCGGGAGTCATCCTGGCCCTGCTCGCGTTCGTATTCGCTGTCTGGGGGATCGACATCGGATTCAACGCCCAGACATACGCGGCCGTGGTCAACGGCGAGGAGATCCCGGTCGCGCCGGTGCGTCGGGCGATCCAGAATCAGTTGAGCCAGTTCCAGCAGGCCTATGGGCCGGAACTGCCCCCGGGGCTCGAGGAACAGGTCCGGGGTGACGTCATCGAGGGTTTCGTCCGTACCCGCCTCCTGGTCGAGCGGGTCCGGGAACAGGGCTACCGGATCAGCAACCAGGCGCTGACCGAGTCGATCCGGGAAATGCCGGTGTTTCAGGTCGGCGGAAATTTCTCCATGGATGCCTACCGGGCCATGCTCGCCAACGCCGGCTTTTCGCCGGCCGCGTTCGAGGCCGAGCAGCGGCAGAATCTGGAAGTGGCCCAGCTCCAGGACGGCATCTTCAACAGTGCATTCGTGACACCGGATGAGCTGGCCCAGCGGGTCAGGCTGGAGCGCGAGCAACGGGAAGTCGGTTGGCTGGTGCTGCCGGTCGACAGCTACCTGGCCGGCGTGGAAGTCAGCGATGCCGAAATCGAAGCTGAATACGAAGAGAACGGCGACCGCTACATGACGCCGGAGTCGGTGGACCTGGAGTATATCGAGATCAGCCTGGAGGAGATCGCCGGAAACGTGGCCGTGAGCGAGGAAGACCTGCGATCGTTCTACGAGACAGAAGTCGCCGAGAACCCGGAGATGTTCGTCACCCCCGAGCAGCGCCGCACACGGCATATCCTGATCAATATCGATGACGACACCAGCGAAGAAGCGGCGTTGGAACGGATCGAGGCACTCCGCGCGAGGATCGACGGCGGCGAGGATTTCGCCACCGTGGCCCGGGAGGCTTCCGAGGATTCCGGATCGGCCGCACAGGGCGGCGATCTGGACTGGGTCGAACGCGGGATGATGGTGGCGCCGTTCGAGGAGGCGCTGTTCCAGCTGCAGCCGGGCGAGGTCAGCGAGCCGGTCAAAAGCCCCTTCGGTTATCACCTGATCCTGCTGGAGGAGCTGCGAGCCGGCGACACCAGGACCTTCGAGGACATGCGTGAAGAGCTGGCGTCGGAGCTGCGGACCCGCAAGGCCGAAGACCTGTTCTATGCCGAGGCCGAGACGCTGGAGACGCTGAGCTTCGAGAACCCGGATACGCTCACCATTGCGGCAGAGGCGATCGGGCGGCCGATCCAGCGGATCGAGCGGATGGGCCGCGGTGGCGGACCCGGCATCGCGGCCAACCCCCTGGTAAGGGAGACCGCTTTCAGCGAGGCGGTGCTCCGCGATGGAGAGAACAGCGTACCGCTGGAACTGGAGGAAGGTCAGGCCGTGGTGTTGCGCGTGGCCGAGCATTACGAGCCGGCGAAGCAGCCGCTGGCCGAGGTTCGTGATCGGATCGAGTCCCTGCTGCGCCGGGACCGGGCCCGGGAGCAGCTGCGGGACGACGGGGAATCGATCCGCGCCCGCATCGCTGACGGTGGCAGCGCCGAAGACATCGCCCGGGGCGCGGGTGCCGTCTATGAGCCCCCACGGCTGATCGGTCGGGACGCCAGTGCGGTGCCTGAAGGGGTGCAGCGCGCGGCGTTCTCGGCATCGGTGGGAGCCGACGGACCGGCCGTCACCAGCGCGGAACTGCCCGACGGTTCCTATGCCGTGGTCATCGTGCAGCGGGTCGTGCCCGGATCCCTGGAATCGCTGCAGGCGAACGAGCAGCGGGAACTGGTGACCAGGGTAGAGGGCCAGCACGGTAATGCCGAGCTCGCGGCCTACGTTCGCCAGCTCCGCAGCGATGCCCGGGTGATCATCTCCACCGAACAATTCGAATAGCGCGGCGCGGATCAATGGCCGCCAGCCACCGGCCCGGATAAAGAGCCCTGCGGGGCTTTTTGTCTTTTCAGGATCCGCAATGGTGCGATTTGCGCCGGGCCGAACCCCTGCTATATCTTGACGCTCGCCGCCCGGGGTCAGGCCGGGACTCTCACGGAGGCACGATGCTCAAGCTGAAACTCCACTGGCAGATCCTGATCGCCATGGTGCTGGCCGTATTCGCGGGCTGGCTCACCGGCGCCGATGGCGAGTTGTTCGGGGTGCGCGTCGTAGTCGCCTTCGAGTTTATCGGCACCCTGTTCCTCAACGCCCTGAAGATGTTGATCGTGCCGCTGATCGTGTCCTCGATCATCGTCGGTGTGGCCGGCATCGGATCGTCCGGAGACCTCGGACGGCTGGGCGGCAAGACCCTGGTCTTCTATCTGACCTCCTCCCTGCTGGCGATCCTGATCGGTCTGGCGCTGGTCAACCTTATCCAGCCGGGGATTGTAGATGGCGAACCGGCCGGTGAACTGCTGGCGCTGGAAGAAGCGGTGAGTCTGCCGTCCAGCGTCGACGAGGCGGACTCCGGTGCCCTGGCCGAGATCTTCCTGCGGATGGTGCCCACCAATATCGTCAAGGCCGCGGCGGAGGGCCAGATGCTGGGGCTGATTTTCTTCAGCCTGTTGTTCGGCTATTTTCTCACCCGCGCCGATCACGGCGCCGGCGAGCCGCTCTATAATTTCTGGAACGGCGTCTTCCAGGTGATGATGCGGATAACCGAATGGGTGATGAGTTTCGCTCCCATCGGGGTATTCGGTCTGGTCGCCGAGACCGTCTCACAAACCGGTTTCGCCGCCGCCGAGCCGTTGATCGTGTTCTCCGTCACCGTGATGCTGGCGCTCGCTGTCCACGCTCTCGTGACTCTGCCGCTGCTGCTGCGCCTGTTCGGCCGGGTCGCCCCCTACCGGATGCTGCCGGCCATGGCGCCTGCCCTGATGACCGCATTCTCCACCGCGTCTTCCTCCGCCACCTTGCCGGTGACCATGGACTGCCTTGAGAAGAATGCGCGTGTGTCGAACCGGGTCAGCAGTTTTGTGCTGCCGCTGGGCGCGACCGTCAACATGGACGGCACCGCATTGTATGAATGCGTGGCGGCCATGTTCATCGCTCAGGCCTATGGCGTCGAACTGGGACTGGGCATCCAATTCGTCATCGTGATCACGGCTCTGATCACTTCGATCGGTGTCGCCGGTGTGCCTTCGGCATCGCTGGTTGCCATCGCCAT
>CBDTYJ010000090.1:0-9448 GCA_965364575.1 uncultured Gammaproteobacteria bacterium | reverse complement strand
GACTCTATCGGCCTGCCCGGCCTGATGGCCTATCTGGTCTTTGCGGTCGAGGCGATCGGGGGTGTGGCGCTGATTTTGGGCCTCTATGTCCGCCCCGTGGCGCTGGCTCTCGTGCCGGTGGCCCTGGGTGCGACCTGGGCCCATCTGGGCGCCGGCTGGCTGTTCAGCAATGCCGGTGGCGGCTGGGAATATCCCCTGTTCCTGGCCGTGGCAACCGCTGCGCAAGCACTGCTCGGCGAGGGCGCATACGCCCTGCGGCCGGGTGCCGCGCCGGCGCTGGCTGCCCGCGCAAAAGCCTGATCGGTCGGTGCAGCCGGTCCCGGACAGACGGGACCGCTGCCCCGACGGGACGCATCGGGAATCGAAGGCATCGGCCGGGCTCCCGCGTCTTTTCTTGACGAGGGGCGTGAACCGGGGACGGTGGAAAAATTCAGGAGACAGACGGTGGCGCGGTCGATGGGGCCGGGGAGGTTGGGTCATGCGTTACGAAGAGCAGGGACGAGAGTTCGAGCCGGCGGAATTGATGGTCGGCGGCGCCTATCTGGGCGCGCTGCTGACACTGGTCGTGTTCCTCGGCATGCTGGTCTGAGACGGGCCCGGCCCGAGACGGGGCCGACCGGGGCGACCCTGGCTGGGGCGCCATATGTGCATCCGGTCACAGATGAAGACGCTGCCGGGGGCTATGCTCGGATGCTGTGGTCAGACAACAGCATACAGGGCGGCGCTTCAGGGCTGTCGGCCCGCCGAGGTGCGGTGAGTGATGGCCGCCATCGTTCCGATCCTCGTGGCGGTCGTGCCCGTCATCATCTTCGCGCTGCTGATCGAAGCGGTACGGCGGGGAGAGGAGCAGCGTCAGCGCCGGGACCCGTTCACCACTGAATTTCTCCGACCGGCCGGTTACAGCCGCCAGCGCCGCGTCGACGTACTGCAGCTGGATCTGGCCCTGACCTTCGGTTTCGGTCTGGCGATCCCGCTCTGGTTCTATTCAGTGTGGCTGACCGCCGGCCAGTGGACATCGTCGCCCTCCTTGATCGCCTGGATATATCTGATGATGGGGGGCGCCAGCTTCGTCTACTTTCTGATCCGCGCCGTGGTGATCTACCGCGCTCTCGGTCAGGCGCGTCTGGCGCTGGACGGCGAGGCTGCCTCGGGCCAGGAGATCGACCGCCTGATGCGCTTCGGTGCCCGGGTCTTCCACGACATGCCGGGTGCCGGGTTCAATCTCCATCATGTGGTCGTCTCCGCCACCGGGGTGATGGCGATCGAGTCCCTGGCGCACCCCCGGCCCGAGGGACGGGATGGCGGCGAAAGTGCCGTCCGTTTCGACGGGCGTCGGCTGGTGTTTCCGGATGGCAGCGAGGAAGAGCCGGTGCAGCGGGCCCGCGCGCGAGCACGGTGGCTGGCTGAGTGGCTCACCAGGGCGCTTCGGGACGAGGTGCCGGTCCGGCCGATGCTGGCCTTGCCCGGGTGGTCGGTCGAGCGCGAGGGCCTCAGCGATGTGATCGTGATCAATCCCCGGGACTGCAGCCGCTACGCCCAGGGCAAGCCAAGTTTGTCGGAGCGGATGCAGGATCGCATCGCATTTCAGATCGAGCGCGCCTGTCGCAACGAAAAACCCAGGGCCCGGCGGCGGCGCTGAAACTCAGCCCGGAAGCCGCACCTCCACCCGGGTGCCACCCGAAGCAGAGATCGATATCCCTAGCTCGCCGCCACGCGGTGCGACGATGTCCCGGACTACCGCCAGGCCGATCCCCTGACCCGGGGCTGCCTGATCGCCGCGGACGCCGCGCTGGACCAGACGGTCTGCCTCCTCCGCCGGTATGCCGGGTCCGTCGTCTTCCACCACGATCTCCAGGCCGGGACGGCGGCTGCCGGGAGCGGCGTGGGATCTGACCTCGAGTTCCACCCGGCGCCGGCACCACTTGCAGGCGTTGTCCATGAGATTGCCGATGATCTCGGCCAGGTCGCCCCGTTCGCCCGGAAATTCGGCCCCCTGCGCGACGCGGCTGACGATCTGCAGCGATTTGTCCGCATACACCTTGTTCAGACCCTCGACGATGGCCTCCACGACCGGCGCCACCGGCGTCCGCTCCCGGCTCAGGGTAGCGGCCCCGCTGGCGGCCCGGCGCAGCTGGTAATCGACGATGCCCTGCATTCTGTCTATCTGTTCCTGGATCTGCGCGGAATCGTCCTGGTCCCCCTCCAGCTGGCTGCGCACCACGGCCAGGGGCGTCTTCAGGCTGTGGGCCAGATTGTCCAGGGACTCACGGAAACGCTGACTGCGCGCCCGCTCGCCTTCGATCAGCGTGTTGACGCTGTCGGCCAGGGCGCCGAGTTCGGTGGGGTAGCCCTGACTCAGCCGCTCGCGCCGGCCGGCCTCGACCTGGCGGACTTCCCGCTCGGCCTTCCTCAGGGGGCGCAGCAGGAAGCGCAGTACTGCCAGCTGCGCGGCGATAAACACCACCGCCAGCAGCGCGAACCAGGTCCCCAGACGGGTGCGGTAGCGTTTGATCTGAGCCCGGTATCCATCGAAGCTGCTTGAGACGCTGAAGATGAAATCCCGCAGGCTGCCGTCATCGAATTCCCATTCGACTCGCAGGCTGGCGCTCAACAGTTCGGTGCCGTCATCCAGCTCGACCGATCGGAACAGGATGCGGCCCGGCGCCTTCGGGCCCGGCGCGGGCAGACGCAGGCCGGTGGCCGAAGCAGAGATCCAGACCGTCTCGCCATCGGCTTCCGTCACCTGAGCATAGAGACCCGAGCCCGGGCGGGAGAACCGGACTTCCGGCAGCACGTCGGGCAGCACCAGCTGGCGCCCGGGCCCGGGATCGGTGGCGGTCAGCAGGCCGAGCACCTGGGACTCCAGCAGGTCTTCCAGCGCCTGTCTGGCAGCGCGGCTGAACCCCTCGTCCAGCGCCACGAAGGCGAACCCCAGAAGCACCCCGAGCAGCAGGGTGGCGCCGAGCATCACCCGCCGGGTCAGGGAGACCGGGCCGATCATCCAGCGTCCCGGCCGAGGCGCCAGCGGTAGCCGCGTCCGCGAAGGGTCTCGATCGGCTTCAGTTCGCCATCGGGATCGAGCTTGCGCCGCAGCCGGCCGATAAAGACCTCGATCACGTTGGAGTCCCGCTCGAAGTCCTGGTCGTAGAGGCGATCGGTCAATTCGCTTTTGGAGATCACTTCGCCCGAACGCAGCAGCAGGCACTCGAGCACGCGGTATTCAAACGCCGTCAGCTCCACCGGGCTGCCGTCCAGGGAGACGGTCTGGCTGCGGGTGTCCAGCGACACCGGACCGCTGTTGAGCAGCGGACTGGACCAGCCGCCGGAACGCCGCAGCAGGGCGTTGACCCGGGCCACCAGCTCTTCCATATGGAACGGCTTCACCAGGTAGTCGTCAGCGCCTGCGCTGAGACCGTCGACTTTCTCTTCCCAGCGGCCCCGGGCGGTGAAGATCAGCACCGGGAAATCATAGCCGTCCCGGCGCAGCCGCCGGATCAGGTCCATGCCGGGCAGACCCGGCAGACCGAGATCGACGACGGCCACATCGGGACGGAACTCGGTGGCGTAGTACAGCCCCTCGTCACCGTCCCCCGCCTCATCGACAGTGAAGCCATCGCGGCGGAGCCGCCGGGCTACGCCCTCGCGCAGGGCAGCCTCGTCCTCGACGATCAGGATACGCATGGGAGATCAGCGGAACTCGCCGGTCCGGGCATCGACCCTGACGGTCCGGACGCGTCCGCCATCGGTCAGGAATTTGATCCGGTGTATACGGCGGCCATTGTTGCGCTTGGTCTCCGCCTTGAGGATGGTGACATCGCCGAAACGGTCCCGCACCTTGCGCATGGCCTGCTCCAGGCTGACGCCATCTTCGGCGGCCAGCCGCCAGGGCGCGTTAGCGGTCATCGCACCCGGCGCCTTCGAGGCCGAGGCGGGCTGGACGGCGGCAAAGAACAGAAGACCCGCGGCCGCCATCGCCGTGAGGAGGGATCGGGACATGGACGGGATTGTCATCCATGTCCCCGGGCAACGCAATTTCATCCGCTCCTCTGGCGAGCTACGACCGCGGGTCTTCCGCAGCAAGCCCGATCAGGCCGGGCTGACGTCGACCTGGATCCGGATGCGATCACCGGGGTGGTCCGGCATCTCCGTCCGGTATTCCCGGCCGGCATAGCGATAGGTCACCAGATAGTAATCGACCTCGGTGTGATGCCGGGTCTCATAGCTGACCTCGCAGCGCTCCACCGGCACCGCTCGCACCGAGCTGTAGCGGGGCTGGTAATGATCCCGCGCATGGCGGCGGCTGTGGTCGTTGGCCACGCTGGCACCGATCAGGCTGCCGACCACGGTCATCGCCTTCTTGCCGTTGCCGCTACCGAACTGATGTCCGATCACGCCACCGATCACGCCGCCGGCCAGGGTCGGCAGGAACGTACTCTGCCGGCGAGGTTCGCCACGGTAGCGGGACGTCTCGTGATAGACCGTCTCGGTCCAGCATTCGCGCTGGGGTACTTCGACGCTGACGGTGCGGTAGACCGGTTCAACGGCGACCACCTTCGCGTACTGGTATTCGGCGTGACGAGCCAGGGCCACCGAGGGCAGCACCAGGGCCGCAGCCGCCAGTCCTAACAGTGTCTTGCGCATCATGATTTTCACTCCTCTTCTGCTTGCCCGGCGAAGGGGTTCTCCCCATCGCGACTCCCACCTTACGCCCGCGGCATGAACCGTCGCTGAACGCCTCATTCAGCTTCGGTTCAGCTTGATGGGGCTAGCTTGGGACCCGACTGGCGGAAGACCACGCGCGGCGCGGCCCGCTGAATGACTAACGGTCCCGGCGGGGCCGAGGGAGGCAGAAATGGCAAGTAGATTCGGATCGACGCGGTCGTTCGCAATCACGCTGGTACTGGCGGCGGTGCCGCTGCTCGCCAGCGCGGCACGGGGGCCGACGCTGCAATTATTCCCGACCACGGTGCTGGAGGACATCAAGGAGACCGGCCAGGTGGCGGAAGCCATGGAGACCGGTCTGCAGGAGGTGATCTCCCGACTCGATCGGCAGCAGCAGCTCTACGTGGAGAGCAAATGTGAAGGCGCGGTGGAGGATCCAGGCTGCGCCCGGATCGCCAAACAGCTCGGCGCTTCCTACATGGAGATGCTGGACATCATGGCGCAGCGCTTGCCGGACATGGAGCGGGCGGTCAACAGCACCCGCACCAGTCTCGAGAAGCGGCTGCGTTCCGAACTCGGTCTGAAGATGACCCCATGGACGCTGCAGGAGACGCTGCTGGGCAACCAGCCCGACGGCGCCGAGCCCGTGCAACCCAAGTTGCGCGGTCGCTCGGGACTGCGGCTGTCCGAGCGCTTCCGCCAGTACTACAGCCTGGTCGCCCAGTCAGGGCGTCAGGCCGACCACTCCCTGGCGGTCGTGGCGGCGGATATCTACCTGGACATGGATGAGGCCTCGGTCCTGATCGCCCAGACCCAGGAAGAGATCGGCCGCGCCACCCTGCTCGAGGAGCTGAACCAGTCCTTCGGCGTCATCACGCCCGAGATGCAGCAGGTCGTGGATGGGGTCAAGTCGATCCTGTTTGGCGAATCGGGGCAGGTGGTCGAGCTGGCCGGGCCGCCGCCCGGCGTCGGTCAGACCGAATACGAAAGTCCGCTGGAGTGGTGATCGATGAACAGTCGGACGACACCCAGGACAGGCAACACACGGGGAATCCTCATGAACAGATCCATCACCGCAATCGTGCTCCGGGCCATCGTCGCCCTGGGCCTGATCGGCGCCGCCGGCGGCTGCGCCACCAGCACGCCCGAGTGCAGTCTGGCGCAGACCCGCAATCTGGACAGCGCCATCGACTCGGCCCGATCCAATCTGCAGGCCGGCTGCGTGGCCTATTTCGACAGCTATATGGACCAGCTGCTGGAGACCGCTGCCGGCGATCCGCAGCCCGAAAACAAGCGGGCATTCAGTGATTTCCTGGTGTGGGCGGCCGACGAAGGCCTGCTGAGCAAGCGCCAGGCCCAGGAAACCTGGAACCGCTATTTCAACGTCAAGTTCGTCTCCCTGCAGGGTGACTACAACAACTGTGCGCAGACCTGCCCGGTCCGGGACGACGTGCTCGACGACATGGAGCGCGAACTGGCTGACAAGGAGCGCGGGATGCTCAAGGCCTCGCTGGACCAGGAAGGCTATTACCGGGCCGACCGTCTGCTGCAGGAGACCGAGCTGGTACTCGCGGCGACCTGCCGCGCCTGTGCCGCCGGAGGCCGGTGAGGCCGTCCCCATGGCGACCCAGCGTCAGCGTTTCACCGCGGGGCTCTCCGCCGGCGTTCTGACCGTGGCCCTGGCGGCACTGATCCTCGCCCTGGCGGCGGATCAGACCGCCAGCGGGACCCTCGGCGAGCGCATCGGGGGTCTCGCATCATGGATCTGGCGCAACCTCGGCATGTCGACGCCGGTCTTCGCCCTGATCCTGACGCTCTATGCCCTGAGCCTCGAGCGTCTGCGCAAGGCGCTGGCCGAGGGCGCACCCATGCAGGAGGTCGGCCAGGCCGATCACCTGTCCGATGTCTGGACCAGTGTGTTTTTCGGCGTCGGTGTGATCTGGACGGCCATCGGCATGCGCGGCGCGCTGGTCCAGGCCCTGGCCGGCAATGCCGGGCCCGGCGGTGGCGTCGAGGTGCTGGAGAGGATGGTCGACGGCGGCATCCTGCTGGCCTTATCCACCACCATCTTCGGCGGTGTCGGCGGCTATCTGATGCGGGTATGGAAAACGCTGACAGTGGGCAGCGAGTTGAAGCGCTATTACGGGCGCGAGCAGCGCCGCGATCTCACCGCCATCCGCATCAGCCTGTCCGCCATCGAACGGCGTCTCGCCGGACCGCCAGCCGAACCGGAGCGCAAGCCGTGAACGCGAACCGGTCCTGGCACGGTACCTCCGCCGATACGGCAGAGACCGAGTTACAGGCGGACGTGATGCGTTTCGTCGCCATCCTCGCCCTGTGCCTGGTGGCGATCTCCACCCTGGTGGAGCAGGCCACCAGCCGGGAGACGGCGGCCGGGCGGATCGAGCCTGCCACGCAGATCGCGGTCCCGAGTCCGAAGCCCGTGCCGCTGCCCGCTGAAGACGAATCAGTCCCCGTGACGACGCCGGCGTCTCCGACGCCTCCCCCACCCAGCTCGACCCGGGTCGCGGATGCTGGCGTCGTCACTCTTCCGGATGAGCTGCCGCGGACGCGGCGGCCGGAGCCCGTTGCCGTCGCCCGGGCCATACCTGAGCCGTCGTTGTCGCCGCCGCCCGTCGCCGAGGCCGATCCGGTCATCGAGACGCCGCGTCCAGACCCGGAGCCGCCAGTCGCCGAGACGCCGCCAACGCCCGAGCCGCCCGCCGCCGAAACACCCGAAGATACCCGGAGCGAGCCGGTAGCGGAGCAGCGCGGTTTCACCCTGCGGTTCGACTCTGACGCGGCGATGCTGAGATTGGTAAGCCGCGGCGAAGCCGGGGTATACCTCATCGATGGCGGCCAGGCTTGGCAACTGGGTTTCGGCGACGCCGGTGCCCAATTCGCCCAGGCACCGCCGCCGGCACGATTCCATGCCATCGCCGCCGACACGGTTCCCCGCCTGTTGCGGGATGCGGCCGCCCGGTCGCCGGGTACCCGTGGCGCCGTATGGGGCGTCACCCTGCCGGCAAGTACTTCGCGGGATCTGGCTGCCTTGTTGCGTGCGAACGAGCACGGCGAGCTGATCATCGACAGTCGGGGCCGGGTGAGACTGGAGGACGGCGATGAAGCCTGAGCGCTGGAATCCGCGGCGTCTGTTGTCCCTGGCCGCGCTATTGGTGCTGTTCCTGGCGCGGCCGGTGACGGCGATGGCGGACCAGGATCTGGATGTCTGGCTGGACCGGGAGATCGAACCCTGGCTGACCGAGCAGATCGTGACCCATCCGCGCTTCAAGGGCTTGCCATTGCGGGTTTCCGTGATGCGTGGCGGCGAGCCGGAACCGAACCCCGACGGTCTGAGTCTGTGGGTCGCGGAGCGGCTGGTTGACCGGCTCGCGAGGGCGCCCGGGGTCAGGCTGATGGACGCACGCGGTGAGATGAACCTGGCCTATGACGGCAGCACCCGGCTGGATTGCCGGCCGCCCCCGGAGCGTTACCTGATCGGGGTGGAGACCGATCTGCGCGGGCCCGGGGCGCGGGTACAGATACGGATCATGGATCTGGACGAGGGTAGCTGGGTGTCCGGCTACGCGCGCAGCTGGAACGGCCGTCTGACCCCGGCGGAACGCCGCCGTGCGGCCGAGCGCCACGAACTGGAATGGCTGCGTGGCCAGCGAGCGCTGCCCTTTTCTGCCGGGCAACCGGATCTGGTGGCTTCACGGATCGCCGCGAGCCTGGCCTGCGACCTGCTGGCGCACCCGGCCGAGGACCTGCGCGCATGGGTGGTCCCGGCCGATGACGATCCACTGGCGGACGCGGCCACCGGTCTGGTGGCCCAGCATCTGGCCCGGGCCGGCGTGCTGCGCCTGGTCGAAGCATCGGCGTCCGCCAACGTCCTGATACGCGGCGAGGGGCACGATCTGGAGGCGGGCTTGCAACAGTTCTGGGTGTCCGTGCGCCCGGCGGCCCCGGACGACGAATTGCCCAGCGTCGCCGCGGCCGCGTACGTCGGCGGTCGGCCAGCGTCGCCAGCGCCGGTGGCCGAAGGCCCGACGATGATGGCCGAAACGCCTGTCGCACCGCCTCCGGGGCCCAGTCCGGTCCAGCGCTCCGGATCCGTCCCGGGTATCGAACCGTTACGCCTGCTGCGCATGGCTCAGCCCTGCGAACCCGGACGCTGTCTCGGTCCGGCGACCGCTGCCGAGCCGTCCGGGGTCGCGCTGATCGACCACCGTTTGGCGGTGGAGGTAGAGGCCCGGACCACGGTCGAGGTCTATCTGCTGGCCCTGCGTTCTGGCCGCGGGCTGGTGCGGATGGCGCCCGCCGGCTGCGGGATCGCCGCGCCCGTGCGTCTGTCTCCGGGGGACCGGTTGCGCCACCCCCTGTTCAGCCAATCGGTGGCGGTAGGCGACGCCGACAGTCTGACCATATTCGCAGTCGGCGTCGGCGACGACCGGACAGGGGGCCGCTTGCGGGAGCTGGTCGAGCAACTGCCCTCGGACTGCGGCAGCCGGGCCCTGAACGGCGCCGCGCTCGAACGTTGGAACCGGGCACTGGCCAGGGCTATACCGGCCGCGGGAGATGCCCTCGAGTGGCGGGGGCTGCGGCTGGATTTTCAAGGCGACCAGGCCCGGGTGGCCCATCGCTGAGGCAAGCGCTGACGCCGCCAACGCCGGCGGCCGAGGCATCCTCGGGAGGAGAGAAGAGATGATCAGATCACTGGGTTTCCTGACCGGCGTCGTGGTCACCGGCACCGCCGTCTGGGCGTTGAGCGACGGCGTGGCTGCGA
>CBDTYJ010000089.1:0-9467 GCA_965364575.1 uncultured Gammaproteobacteria bacterium | reverse complement strand
GCGCTCAGGGCCTTGGCGCCGGCGGTGCCGGGCTTGGCGCTGGCCATGCGCAGTTCCAGCAGCCGACGCTCGGCGAACAGGGACATGCTGGCGCCTGCGGCGGCCAGTTCCTGCCAGTCGAAACCGCGCTCCACGGTGAAGACGGTGCGTTCACTGTAGCCACCCGCCCGGGCCGCGGAGCGGATGCGATCGGCGGCTTCGTTGCAGAGGAGTGGATCGTCCCCGCTGACCACATAGACGGGGGCGAGTGCCCGGGCGAGCTCCGCCTCGAGCTTATCGGCGGCGAGGATCACAGGACGCGGATAGTGGCTCAGCCATGTTGAGTCGAGTGTATCACGGCCACTAGCGTGCGGAACCCGGCTAACGGTCGCTCAGGGATCGGCTGTCTCCGGCGTCGCTGCGGACATAGGGCCCGCGACCAGTGCCGGGTCCAGTCGAGTGTCGAACAGATTCATGCGCCAGTCCAGATGTGGACCGCTGGCGCGTCCCGTGGCGCCGACCTCTGCCACGATCTGTCCCTGGCGCACGGACTGCCCGGTCTCCACCAGGATCCTGCTCAGATGGATAAAGGTCGAGGTCAGTCCATGACCATGGTCCATCACCAGCGTCCCGCCGGAAAAATACATATCCGGATCGACCAGGGTGATCACCGCGTCGGCCGGCGCCGCCACTGGCGTGCCCACCGGGGCGGCGACGTCAACGCCGTAATGGGGCCGGCGCGGTTTGCCGTTCAGGATCCGTTGACTGCCGTAGACGCCGGTCACCCGCCCATGGAGCGGCCAGATGAACCCCGACTGGAAGCCGGTGCGTGGAGCATCGTGGTTGCGGACCTCGCGGATGCGCGCTGCCTCTTCCTGAATCCGGCGACTGACCTCCGGTGGCGGCGTGACGCGGGACTCGGGCAACCCGTCGACCCGCTGGACGCGATAAGTCCGCGGCTTGACGGCAAGCTCGCGGGTCTCCTGCCCGTCCCCCGGGCCGGACGCCGTCAACATCAGCGGTCTCGTCTGGTCGCGGCCGATTCCGACCAGGAATGTGCCGTCCGCGGAGACCCGAAGCGGCTGTCCGTCCAGCAGTACCCGGACTCCGGGATCCGTGCGTCCGATGATCAGACCGCCCTGGGTCACCTCACCGTCGAGGACCAGTCGCGGAGACGAGTCGGTAGCGGCGGCGAACCCGGGGCCAAGAAGGACACCCGTCGCTGCGGCCCAGGCCAGGAACATGCGGCTCATGGCGGAATGTTATAACATAACATTGTTTCCCTCCGACACCCGGCAGACCCGAGTCATGAGCAAGACCCCTGTGGACACAGCCTTCGCCGAACCGGGCCACGACCATTCCCTCTGCGTCGACCGGGCACTTGCCGATGCGGAAGATCATTGCCGCAGACTTGGATTGCAGCTCACCGCCACGCGCCGGCGGGTGCTGGAGATCATCTGCCAGCGCCACGAACCGGCCAAAGCCTATGACATCCTGGACCATCTGGGCAGGGGTGGCCGCCGGGCCGCCCCACCTACCGTGTATCGGGCGCTGGAGTTCCTGCTCGACGCCAGCCTCATCCATCGCATCGACTCGCTGAACGCTTATGTGGCCTGCGCCCATCCGGCGCGGGAGCACAGCGCTCAGCTGTTGGTCTGCAGCCGCTGCGAACAGGTGGCGGAGATCGAAGACGAGCAGATTCAGGCAGTGCTGGATCGGGGCGCGTCGAAACACGGCTTCAGGGTCGATCCACAGACCGTCGAAATCCGCGGGCGCTGTCCGCGCTGTGTGTCCGACTAGCGGGGACCTCTTGCCATACGCAAACGTCAATCGGAGAGCCTCGGCGTGAGCCCCCACCTGGACAAATCCGGCGAATCGCTGGACGCCGTCGCCATGGGTATCTCGGCGCTGTGCGTGGCCCATTGTCTGGCCACGCCGGTATTGCTGGTTTTGTTTCCGATCGTCGGCGGAACCCTGTTCGCCAGCCACGCCTTCCATGCGCTGCTCCTGTTGCTGGTCCTGCCCACCAGCACCTTGGCGCTGTATCTGGGCTACCGCCGGCACGGCGCGCCGCTGGCACTATGGCTCGGGATGCTCGGCATGGGGATCCTTGTGGTGGCGGCGGTGCTCGGCCCGGAGGTTCTGGGTCCCGGAGGCGAACGCGCCACCACCAGCGCCGGCGGCATGGTGCTGGCCGTCGCTCATTTCATCAATCTCCGCCGCTGCCGGCGGGCCGCCGCCTAGGGCGAGGGATCAGCGGGTGGCGGCGAAGCTGCTTCCTGATCCACACCGCGACGGGTCACGAGATAGGTGGCGAAACTCCCGAGCCAGTGGCCACCCTCGTAATGCTCGCCGGTGACCGAGGCCAGGCCCGCCCGCGCATGGCTGGCCGCACTGGCGAGGATCGCCCCCCGGCGCGGATCGGCAGACGGCAATCCGTGGGCGATGCCCTGCAACATCCACGCGCGGCTCAGATTCAGACCGTCCAGATGCGCCAGCTTGCCGTCCGTTGGGTCGGTTACCCGCTCGGGGCGGATCCAGTCGCCGTCCCCATCCCGGGGGATGCCCGGCATGAATGCCGCCAGCCAACCGGCGAAGCCTTCAGCGTCCAGCACGCGTCTCATCAGGTCGGCTTCCGCCAGACAGGGCGACAGGAAATCCTGTCCCGACGGTTCATAAGCCAACGGGCAATCACGATCGCCCAGGTAGTAATCGCGGCTGCGGCTGACCAGCAAGGCCGCCATGGATGTGTCGCCGGTGGTCCGGGCCCAGTCCAGGATAAGCCCCATGGCGAACGCCGTCTGGGCATGCTCGCCGATGCGGATGGGATAAGACAATTTGGGCAGCCATTGGGCGATCTGGGCGGCCGCCGCCTCCTCCAGCGGCGCCAGGTTTGCCGACAAGACGGTGGCCGGCTCGCCCCACTCATGCAATTCGGCGGCCAGCTGTAATAGCCAGGCCAGGCCATAGGGTCGCTCGAAGGATGCCCGCCCGGGTGCGCGCAGATAGGCGACCTCGGCTTCGATATTGGCGGTGGTCAGGCTCCGGGCCAGGGCCGCCCGCGCCGGAACTGCAAAGTCGGCCTCGGGCTGCAGTCGCGACAGCCGGGCCAGCAGCCAATGTCCATGGACCGATGAGTGCCAGTCGAAACAACCGTAGAAAGCGGGCGTCAGCTCCCGCGGGGGCGCAACGTCGGCATCGCTGTCCAGCACGTGGGCGATCTTGTTGGGATACTCCCGATGCACGCAGTCCAGAGCCAGCGCGGCGAAGCGCCCGGCGGTATCCTCATCCAGAACCGGCACGCCGTCGTCGCCGTAAGTCCCGTTCATCAGCAGCAGTCCTCCGAGCAGAACCGTCTGCGCCGGCCATTTCATGACCGCGCCGCCATCGGTCCGAGCCGGCGTCCCCCCATCAGATGCAGGTGAAGATGCGGCACTTCCTGGCCCCCGTCGCGCTTGCAATTGATCACAAGACGATAGCCGTCCTCCGCCAGGCCATGCTGCCGTGCCATGTCCCGCGCTACCACGAACATGTGTCCGATCAGCGCCGCGTCGTCGTCCGCGATGTCGTCGGCAGTCGGTATCGGCTTGACCGGCACGATCAGCAAGTGCACCGGAGCGGCCGGGTTGATGTCCGGGAAGCAGACGAGGAGATCGTCCCGGTAGATGATGTCGGCGGGGATCTCTCCGCTGATGATCTTTTCGAAGAGTGTGGCCATCAGTTTCTCCGCAGGGTTCCTCGGGCTCGGTATGCTGGCCTATGATAAGCCCAGAACCCGACACCTGGACGATCCAATCCGGGTCGCACGGGGAAGCGGCCGCCGGGCGGCACCCATCGACAGGAGACCCGCGCCATGATCCGTTCGACAATCAGCATCGCCCGCGGGCTGCTCCTGCTCGGCGCCGTCATCGCGGCGACGGGATGCACCGGTCTGCGTAACCTGGAATCCCCCGAAGTCGTCCTGGTCGCGCTGCGGCCACTGGACTCCACGATCCTCGAACAACGCTTCGAGGTGGATCTCCGGATCTATAACCCGAACAACCGGGATCTGGATGTCGACGGCATCGACTTCGAGCTGGAGGTCAACGGGCAACGCCTGGCGCGGGCCGCCGGCGCCAATGCGTTCCTGTTGCCGCGACTAGGCGAGGCAGAGACGACGCTGACCGTCAGCACCTCGCTGCTCAGCGTGGCGCGGCAGCTGATGGTGCTGGAACAGGCCCGCGCTCTCGATTACCGTCTGGCGGGGCGCGTCCATCTGGGCTCGGCCTTCGGCGTCAGCCTGCCATTCGAGAAGCGCGGTCAGCTGGGCGGCGATACCACGCTCTGACCCGGCGGGTTCAAGGGAAAAGACGGGTCTCGGCCGGTCGCTGGCCGCAGTAGGCGCAGGTGATCGAGGACGGCAGCACCGGACGCCCGCAAGCGCTGCAGGGCGATGGCTTCGGGCGGACCCGCAGGCGCCCATCGAGGCGACCATCCAGTTCGTCCAGCTCCTCGATCTTGGCCCGCAGTTCCGATTCGGTCAGATCGAGGCGTTCATTGAGCACCTCCCACAGGGCCATCGTGATCAGTTTGAGGCGCTCGTGCTCGCGTTCCAGGGCCTTGAGCCTTTCGCCATCGCCGCCGGATCCGGAAAGGGTCCGCGGGATCGGGCTCACCGGCCCCATCTCTCCCCGTGCCTTGTCCAGCATCAGGTCGCCAAAAATACCGGCAAGGATATCGATCATGGGTTCGCAGCCTCCGGTGTGCATCGCGTTGACGGGGTGAGCCTGGCCGGCTCCGTTGCGAGCCGCCAGGTCGGCCGCACTTCGGCGTCGATAAGACCCCGATGGAGCAACCATCCGCGGGCGTCGTCGGCATCGGATCGGAACCATGCGGCCGCGGACCCCAGGCGGAAGGTGTAACCCCAGGCATCCATATCGTCGCACATACGCCTACGGCCGAATCCGTGCAGCGTCCCCGCCAACAGGATCTGGAGATAACAGACAGCGTTTTCCTCGTCGTAGTCGCCGCCCGCGTCCGTGTCGAGACCGGCCCTGCGCTGCGGCGTCATGCAGACATAGTGGCAGGCCTCGTGGAGCACGGAATGGACCGGCGTATCCGGTCTCCCGTAGATCCGGGCACCGACCAGACCCGCCTCCTCGTCGCCCCAATACGAGCCGGGAACGGACCGGCCCTCTGGAACCGTTTCCAACTCCAGGCCGTAGCGGCCGAGTAAGTCCTCCAGGGGTTCGCGCCATCCGTCCGCGAGACGCTGCACATTCACGGACCCGGTGGCTCCAGGGTCGCCACGCGGCGCGCGATGACACCGGCGATCTCCCGGGCGAGAGCCCGACGGAGCAATGACTCTTCCCCTGCTTTGGCCAGAACTTCGATTTCGTCGTAGGTATAGATCCTCGTCCGGGTGACGTTCTGCGGGGCCAGGACGAGCTCGTCACCGACCCTGACGCGATAGGTGGCGGTGTAGAAGACCCGGTATTCCTGTGGCCGGTTGCGGGCGGAGATGGATTCGACCTCGCGCCCGGAGCGATCCCTGACGATCTCCAGCACAGCCTTCGCCTCATCCGAAGAGGCCGTGGTCGGGACTTTGGAGACCTTTAGCGCACGACCGAGTTCGCGCGAGAGATCCGTATTCCGGTCACGTAGCTCGACGAATACGGGCACCAGCTCGGTGGAGGGGTCGGCGCGTCCCTGCAACTGGTAGCCGCAGGCAGCCAGTTGCAGCGGCAGGACGACGATCATAAGGCGGGTGCAGAGGTTCATGCTGATCAGACCACGATATTGACCAGCCGCCCGGGCACGACCACTACCTTTCGGATCGGGTGGTCGGCGACGAAGCGCTGTACGTTGGGTTCGGCCAGCGCCGCAGCCTGGATCACGTCCTGGCCGGCATCCGCGGCGACCCGGATGCGTCCCCGGAGTTTTCCCTGAACCTGGACCACGAGCTCCACCTCGTCCTGCACCAGCGCCGATTCGTCCACCGCAGGCCACCTGGCATCCAGGACCAGACCCGGGCGGCCCAGAGCCTGCCACATCACCTGAGACACATGGGGGCAGATCGGCGACAGCATCAATACGACGGCCTCCAGCACTTCCTGGCGCACGGCACGGCCCGGCGCGCTTTCGTCCTCGAAGCGCGCCACGCTGTTCATGAGTTCCATGATCGCCGCGATGGCGGTGTTGAAAGTGTAACGGCGGCCCATGTCGTCGCTCACTTTGGCGATGGCCTGATGCAGCCGCCGGCGCAATCCTGCCTGGGGGCCATCCAGCTCGCCCGGCGCGTCCGGCACTGAAACCACCCCTGCAGAGACGTGACGATGGACCGCTTTCCACACGCGCTTGAGAAAACGGTGGGCCCCCTCGACGCCCTCGTCAGACCATTCCAGGGCCTGCTCCGGCGGCGCCGCGAACATGGTGAACAGACGCACCGTGTCTGCCCCGTATCGATCCACGAGGGTCTGGGGATCCACGCCGTTGTTCTTCGACTTGGACATGGTGGTGCGGCCGGCGTGGACCACCGGCTCACCGTCCTTCTCCCAGATCGCCGAGACCACTTCGCCCTTGTCGTCGCGGCTCACCGATACCTCGCCGGGAGGGATCCACACGCGACCGGCATCGGCCGTATCCCGGTAGAAGGAATCCGCCAGCACCATGCCCTGGCAGAGCAGGTTGGTGGCGGGCTCATCGCAGCTGACCAGTCCGTCGTCGCGCATCAGCTTGTGCCAGAAGCGGAAATAGAGCAGATGCATGACGGCATGCTCGATGCCGCCGATGTACTGATCCACCGGCAGCCAGAAATCGGCCTGTTGGTCGACGATAGCCTCGGCGCCGGGCGAACAGTACCGCGCGTAATACCAGGACGATTCGACAAAGGTATCGAAGGTATCGGTCTCCCGCTCGGCCTTTCCATTGCAGCGCGGACAGGTGGTGCGCCGCCACTCGGGATCCGCCTTGAGCGGCGACTGCACGCCCATGAACTGCACCTCTTCGGGCAGCACCACCGGCAGCTCCGACTCGGGCACCGGCACCGGGCCACAATCGGCGCAGTGGATGATGGGGATCGGGCAGCCCCAGTAGCGCTGCCGGGACACGCCCCAGTCCCGCAAGCGGTAATTGATCTTGCGCCCGCCGTGACCGTCCTGCTCGAAGCGCTCCGCCAGCCGGTCGAATGCCTCGGCCGACGTCAGGCCGTCGTAGTCGCCGCTGTTGATCAGTCTGCCGTAATCCAGATATGCGCCTTCGTTCAGGTCGACCTCGCTGCCGTCCAGCGGCTCGATCACCTGTACGATGGGCAGTCCGTAGCGGGTGGCGAACTCCCAGTCGCGCTGATCGTGCGCGGGCACGGACATGACCGCGCCGGTACCGTAACCGGCCAGGACGAAGTTGGCGACGTAGACCGGCACATCCGCACCACTGACCGGGTGTCGCGCGGCGATTCCCAGGTCCATGCCTTTCTTCTCCAGCGTCTCGAGCACGGCCTCGGAGGACTGGACACGACGGCATTCGGCGACGAATTCCGCCACCTCGGGATCACCGGCAGCCGCTGCCTCGGCCAGCGGGTGCTCCGGCGCGACCGCCATGTAGGTCGCACCCATCAGCGTATCCGGCCGGGTCGTAAACACGGTTACCGGTTCATGGCCGGGGACATCGAACCGGATCTCCACGCCCTGGGAGCGCCCGATCCAGTTCCGCTGCATGGTCTTGACCGCATCAGGCCATCCGGGCAGTCGATCCAGCCAGTCCAGCAACTCGTCGGCATATCGGGTGATCTTCAGGAACCACTGGGGTATCTCGCGACGCTCCACCGGTGCGCCGGAACGCCAGCCGCGCCCGTCGACGACCTGCTCGTTCGCCAGCACGGTCTGATCCACCGGATCCCAGTTGACCACCGAGCTCTTGCGATATACCAGACCCTGCTCGAACAGCCGCGTGAACATCAGCTGCTCCCAGCGGTAGTACTCCGGCCGGCAGGTCGTGACCTCGCGCCGCCAGTCATAACCGAAGCCCAGACGCTGCAGCTGCTTGCGCATGTAGCCGATGTTCTCGTAGGTCCATTCGGCCGGCGGCACCCCGTGCTTGATCGCGGCATTCTCGGCCGGCAGGCCGAAGGCATCCCAGCCCATGGGCTGCAGGACGTTCTTGCCCTGCAATCGCTGGAATCGGCTGATGACGTCGCCGATGGTGTAATTGCGGACGTGCCCCATGTGAAGCCGGCCGCTGGGATAGGGCAACATCGAAAGGCAATAGAACTTCTCCCGCTCCTGGTCCGGTTCGACCTCGAAGCATCGGGATTCGTCCCACATGTCCCGCACGGCAGGTTCTATGATGTCGGGCTTGTAATTATTTTCCATGGAAATGTCTTGGCGCGGCGCAATCTGAGCAGGATAACGCGAGCCCCGACCTTGCACCAGACGAGGCTCAGACCCGACCCTGGCGCCTTGCGATAGCCGGCGCTGCCAGCCCCGCCAGGGCGATGATGATCAGCCAGCCGTTGCCGATCACTACGAATGGCGTGGCCCCGGTATAGGGCCTGATGGTGGCGGTCAGCACGTGGGTCTCGAATTGTGGCGAGGTGTCGACGACGGCGCCATCCGGCCCGATGACGGCGGAGATGCCGGTGTTGGTGGCCCGCAACAGATAACGGCCCGCCTCGATGGCGCGCATGCGCGCGATCTGCAGATGCTGATGGGGGGCGATGGAATCGCCGAACCAGGCGTCGTTGCTGACATTGATCAACACTTCCGCCGCCGGCAGGAACACCCGCTGCTCGGCGCCGAATGCATCCTCGTAGCAGATCGACGCCGCGGCCTGGAGACCCGCCACGGGCAGCGGCTCGGGTCTGCTGTCGCCGGCGGAGATATCCACATAGGGCAGGCTCATCAATCGCATCCAGTGGCGGACAAATTCCGGCACGGGAAAATATTCCCCGAACGGCACCAGGTGCCGCTTGCGGTAGATGGCCGGCGGATCGCCCAGCACCAGCAGCGAATTATAGTAGCGGCCATCATCGGGATCCCGTTCCAGCATGCCCGTCATGATGTCGGCTCCGCGAGCGCTGGCCTCGATACGCATCGCCTCGAGATAGGCAAATTCCTCCCGCACCAGCGCCGGGATCGCCGCCTCGGGCCAGATGATGAGCTGGTGATCGAATACGCTTCGGGTCAGGTCCCGGTAAAGGTCCTTGGTGGGTTCGAGCTCCTCGGGCAGCCATTTCTCGTCCTGGGGTACCGCGCCCTGGATCAGGGCCACGCTGATCTCATCGTCACCGGGAGTCACCCACTCGATCCGGGAGAGGAGCCCGCCGCCCCCCAGGATCGCGCCGCCGATCAGGAGCGCCAGCACGCGCTCCCGGGCACTCCCGCGGATCAGGGCGACGCCCGCGCCGGCCAGCCACGCGGCAGCAAGACTGACGCCGTAGACACCCAGAACCGGTCCGTAGGCCGCCAGCCAGCCCTCGCTGAAGGCATAGCCCAGGCTGAGCCAGGGAAAAC
>CBDTYJ010000088.1:0-9470 GCA_965364575.1 uncultured Gammaproteobacteria bacterium | reverse complement strand
CATGTCGATCAACGGCTGGGTCGAACAGGAATAGCGACACCGGATCGCCTGCACCAGGAGAGACCGCATGGCGCAAGCGCCATTCCGATATCTGCTGACGACCGCGACCCTGGCCATTTCACTGGCGGGTTCGGCGGCGTACGCCAGCGCAACCTCACCGCTGGTGCTCGAGCATGTCACGCTGGAGGACGGACTGACCCAGAGCACGGTCATGGACATCCTCCAGGACTCCCAGGGTTTTGTCTGGTTTGCCACCGAGAGCGGACTCAACCGCTACGATGGCTACTCCATCCAGAGCTATCACCGCGACCGGCAGGACCCGGCCGCCCTGCGCAGTGACTATATCTGGAAGATACTCGAGGACGCGGACGGCAACCTCTGGTTGGCCACCGAGGGCGGCGGCGTGGCGCGCTGGAACCGTCGCACCGACACGTTCACGAATTTCGTCCACGACCCGACCGATCCGGAGACCCTTTCCAGCGACGACATCAGGGCGATGGCGGCCGCGCCCGACGGCCGTATCTGGGTGGGCACCCGCGACGGGGGGCTGAACCTCCTCGACCCCGCCACCGGATCGGTTCAACGCTTACGCCACGATCCCGGGGACCCCTCCTCCCTCGCGGGAGATTCGATCTTCGCGCTCCACCCCGGCCACGCGGGCCAGTTGTGGATCGGTACCGACAATGGCCTGAGTCGACTGGACGTGGCCAGCGGAGAATTGACCCACTATCGTAACGATCCCGGCGATCCGCACAGCTTGAGCGACGATCACGTCATCTCGGTTTACGAGGACAGTGTCGGTTCGGTCTGGGTCGGAACCTTTACCGGCGGGCTAAATCGCCTCGACCGCAACCACAGCCGCTTCGAGCGCTTCACTCACGATCCCGGCGATGGCCGGAGCCTGAGTCACGACTACGTGCGCGCGATATTCGAGGACGATCGTGGAAGGTTGTGGATCGGCACCGAAGACGGGCTCAACCTGATGGACCGCCGCAGTGGCCAATTCACCCGTTATTACCGGGACCGCTCGGATCCGCAAAGCCTGAACGACAACTACGTCATGTCCATCTATCAGGATCAGAGCGGCCTGCTCTGGTTCGGCACCCGTTTCGGTGGCGTCAGCCGCTGGAATTCCGGGAGCTGGGCCATGGGGCATTATCGCGAGGACTGGATCGCGGACGCCTTTGTGACCGCCTTCGCTGACGACAGTATGGGCAGGGCCTGGATCGGCACCATGGGTGCCGGCCTGTCCCGCCTGGATCTGGCTACCCGCGAAGTCTCCCCCTTCCCGGGGTCCGCAGATCTTGCCGACCAGCGGGTTATGTCCCTGCTGAGGGATCAGAACGGCGATCTGTGGATAGGCACCATGACCGGGGGCCTGAGCGTCTACTCGGCAGAGACCGGTTCGATGATCACCTTCCGGGCCGGCGCCGAAGGAGAAACCTCGCTGGGCGCAGACGGCATCATGGCGCTGTTCGAGGATCGCGGCGGAAATATCTGGATCGGTACTTTCGGCGGCGGTGTCAGCATGTACGATCGTCTGTCCGCCACCTTCGAGCATTACCGGCATGATCCCGACGATCCCGGTACGCTGTCGGGCCGGCGCGCCACCGATATCGTCGAGGATCTCAACGGTGTGATCTGGGTCGCCACCGACAGCGGCGGGATCAACATGATCGACCGCGCCAGCGGCACCGTGCGCGCCTTCCGCCACGATCCGGATGACCCGGGCAGCCTGAGTTCTGATTCGGTCTATGCGCTGCACGTGGATATGGACGGCACCCTATGGGTAGGGACGGCCGGCAGCGGCCTCGACAGACTGGTCGGCTCCTCCCGACAGCCCGACAGTATCCGTTTCGACAACCGATCGCGGTACAACGGACTGAGCAGCAATGTCATCTACGGGATCGAATCGGATGCCCACGGCACCCTCTGGCTCAGCAGCAGCTATGGATTGATGCGGATGGACGGCGCCAGCGGCGAGATCAAGGCGCTCCACCGAAGCCATGGGCTCCAGGGCGAGGAATTCACCTTCGGCGCCCATCACCGGGGCATGGACGGACGGCTGTATTTCGGCGGGCCGGACGGCATCAACGTGTTCTTCCCGCCCGCCGCTCTCTCCAGCCGACCGCCGCCGCCGATCGTCCTGACCTCGATCGAAACGATGAACAAACCGGCAGACACCGAAGTCCCCTATCCAGTCGTGGACAAGCTGGATCTGGACCATCGGGATGACGTGTTGTCGTTCGAATTCGCCGCCCTGGATTTCGCAGCGCCGGCGGAGAATATGTACGCCTACCGTCTTGACGGTTTCGATGAGGACTGGATCTACTCCGGCAAGACACGCAGGGCCACCTACACCAATCTGGACGCCGGCGACTATGTGTTCCGGGTGAAAGCCGCCAATAGTGACGGCAGGTGGAATGACCTGGGCCTCAGCATCCCCGTCTCTGTCGCCCCTGCGCCCTGGGAGACGATCTGGGCGCGAGGGCTGTACGGGTTGCTCGCCGTCCTGTTACTGCTGGGCGGCTTCGAGTGGCATCGGCGACGGCTGGCCCTGAAGAACGAATACGCGGCCCGTCTCGAGGAAGAAGTCAGCCTGCGCACGACCCAGCTTGAGGAGCGGAACAAGCAACTCCGCGAAGTCAGTCGGGCAAAGAGCGACTTCCTCGCCCGCATGAGCCACGAGATCCGGACGCCGATGAACGGAGTGATCGGCATGACCGAATTGCTCCAGTGCACGTCTCTGAATCCCAGGCAGCATCGGTTTGCATCCACCATCCAGCAGTCGGCCCGCTCCTTGCTGCAGATCATCAACGACATACTGGACTTCTCGAAAATCGAGGCCGGCAAGCTGAATCTGGAATCGACCGAATTCGATTTCAACGAAATGGTCGAGGATACCGTGGATCTGCTGGCCAGCCAGGCTCACAGTAAAGGCGTGGCGCTTATCGGCTCGACCCCGCCGGAGCTGGAGGGCAACGTCGTGGGCGACCCGCTGCGACTGCGTCAGGTGCTGACCAACCTGATTGGCAATGCGGTGAAATTCACGGACCAGGGTGAGGTCCTTGTCAATGTCAGCCTGACCGAGGCCGACGAAGAGCAGGTTTCGATCCAGGTCGAAGTGTCGGACACCGGCATCGGTATAAGGGAAGAAGTGTTGAACAACATCTTCGATGCCTTCTCCCAGGCCGACGAAACCATGACCCGGCGCTCGGACGGGACCGGGCTCGGGCTGTCGATCTGCAAACAGCTGCTGGAATTGATGGGCGGCGAGATCGGCGTGGAAAGCGAAACGGGTGTCGGCTCCAGGTTCTGGTTCAGGATACCCCTGAGGCGCGCTGCCCTTCCCCGGGGTGGATTGGCACGGCCGCACCCTCTGGAAGGCCTGAAAGTGCTGGCGCTGGTCGCGCCCGGATCGATCCGGGATTCACTCGAGCGGATGTTCGTCGCCTGGAAGCTCGAGTCGGCTTTCGTGGACGACGGCAAAGGGCTGTTCGATCGTCTTCGCAATGGCAAGTCCGGCGCGGTCGATTGGGACACGGTGTTACTCGATGCCGGAGAAGACCTGTTCGACGTCCTGGAGCAACTGGGTGGGCTTCGGGTCACCCCGGGAGCGAAGGTACCGCGTGTCGTGCTCCTGGTCCGGGATGACGATCCGCTGTCCGGCCAGCTGTCCCACTGCATCGACGCCTGCGTGGCCAAACCCGTCAGGCAATCCCATCTGCGGACGGCGCTGGCTGGCCCGTCAGAAGGGAACGAGGAACCGGAAAACCGGGCGGCCACGATGTCCTCGCAGGCCCAGGTTGCCGAGACCCTGATCGCCGACTCCCTGGCGGGTCGCGTGCTGCTGGTCGAGGACAACGCGGTCAACCAGCTCGTCGCCCAGGGAATGCTGGCGAGCATCGGCTGCGAAGTCTCGACCGCCGCGAACGGTCAGATCGCGATCGACAGACTGGCCGTGGAGGACTTCGATGCGGTGTTGATGGATTGCCAGATGCCCGTGCTCGACGGATTCGGCGCCACCAGGATGATCCGGAACCGTGGCCAGCGGGTGCCCATCATCGCGCTCACTGCCAACGCCGTGACTGGCGATCGCGAACGTTGCCTGGCGGCCGGGATGGACGATTATCTGTGCAAACCATTCACTCTGGACGCCCTGCGTACGGTGCTGCGGCGATGGCTTCCAGCCCCGGTGGAGGATGACACTCTGGACGATCGGGACAGCAACATCCGGCATTCGGCCTAGGCTCTGCCCAGGGACCGCTGACCGCGCCGACCGCGGGTCTTCTGATGAGCCGCGGCCTACCGGGCAGCTGGTCCGAGACGTCAGGGTACGGCGGGGATCAGGGAGTACTGCAGTCGGTTGTTCAGGGTAGCGATCTCGTTCCATTCACCTGCAGTGGTCAGGTTCGCCGGGAACGGGAAACGCCGAACCGAGTCGGCACGGCTGTGGGCGACCACCTCGACCTCGATACCCGACTCGTTGGCCAGCGGCGAGCTGGCGAGAAAGTTGGCGAAGCTCACCGACTGTCGTTCGCCGAGCGCCATCGAATAATCCAGCGGGTGACCCACCAGGCTGCAGTCCTCCAGCGGCAGATCCGGCGCCGCGAGCTGGTAACCCCCGGCCTCGTCACCCACCAGACAGAACTCGCCCAGGTGCGCGTCAAGGCGCACGGTGCCCACGAAACCGATCGACGCCAGGCGTGCCAGCAGTTCCTGCAGGGTCTCGAGACGGGCATCGTTCATCGCCACGTCGTCGTACGGAAAATAGTTACGCTGGTTGACTGCCCATTCCAGCACGCCAAGCAACTCCTCATAGCGGATCTCGGCTTGAGATCGCTCCAGTGCCAGACCTGACAGGAGGTCCGATTGCTGGTCTTCCGCCGCCGACCGGGCCTGCTCGGCGGCCACCGCCAATCTGGCATTCGCTACCAGTGCCTCGTCGCGCTCCGCGGCGGTCTGCCGGAACAACAGGAACAGAATCAACGCCGGCAGAAGGGCCAGCGTCAACACCAGCCACGGGGCCGGGCGCCAGGGTCTTGAAACCGCCTCCCTGGCTGCCGCCAGCTCCTGTTCCGCCTGCTGTTTCTCGAAGATCTCCTCGGCGACCCGTCTGGCGAATTCCCGCTGGCTGCTGAGGATGTCCGAGCGCAGCTCCACGTGCTGATCCTGGAGGATCCGGGTCACCAGGGCCTGCACCGCGATCCCCTGGACGTGCTGTTCGTGATCCCGATCCACGGCATCGCCCTCCGGCGGCTCGACCAAAGCCTTCTTGCCGGCGGCCGGACGTTTCTTGGCCCGCTTGTCGGTGACCAGGCCGAGGTTGAGCAAGACCTCGAACAGCTCCGCCGGGCGGACCTGCTTGGGCAGCACGCCCACGGCCCCGAGCGCGCGCGCCTGACCCACATAGACTTCGCCTTCCTTGGCCGTGTACATCATCACCGGGATCATGGCGGTGCGAGGATTCTTCTTGATCGCCGAGACGGCCTCGAGGCCGTCCATGCCGGGCATGGTGTGATCCATAAAGATCACGTCCACCGGCTGACGCTTGAGCAACTCCAGCGCCTCCTCTGCGCTGGCGGCGGATTCGACGATGAGATTGTGCTTTTCCAGCAGGGCGCCGAGCACGCGCCGGGCAGACTTGGAATCGTCGACCACCAGTGCACGCTTGAAGCTCATGGTCCCCCCTTCCGGGAATCGCCGTGGACGGGTGGGCCCGCGACCGCCTCACCCGGGCTCCCGCATCTTGCGCGGACGCACCTTGATCTTAGCGCACCAGGACCGCCGACAGCACGCCTCGGCATCGACGGCCACCGACACGCGCGGGCCGCGGTTCCCCCGGCCGCCGCGGCCCGCGATTGTCCCGATCTCGCCGATCTTCGCCAGCTTTGCCCGGATCCTCAGGCCCCGAGTTCGTCCCAGCTCACCGTCCTCGTCTCATCGATAGTGCCATTGCCATCGTAATCCATCTCCAACTGGACCTGGATGTTGGACAGCACCGTGACGGTGATACTGGTACTCGTGGCACCCTCGATATACATCACACCCGCATCCGGCTCGCTGTCGCCGAAGCCGGTAAACGGCTGCACCGAGCCGTAGCTGACGGTGCCCTGCCCGGGAAGAGCGACCCGGCCGCTGGACTCGAGTGTATAGGCCAGTGGCTGGGCTGTCTCATCGGTCTCCGCAGACAGTGAGAAATTCTGCAAGGCGAGGGTGTCGGGGCCTTCGCTGACCGTGAGCGAAGAACTGGTGATGCCGTAGGTGGACAGCGGGTATGCCCGGGTGTCCATCTGCATATCCAGATCCCCGTCGGCCGTATAGACCTCGTTGCCTTCGGTGATCGTCAGATTCCGGAAACCCATGTCCAGACCCACCGCCATCAGGCCCGCAAACAGGTCTCCCTGGAAGCTGGTCACGGTCATGGTCATGGTGCCGTTTATCACCTCGCCCTCGCCGTCGTCGCAGTCGGTAAAACGAGCCGTGATAGTGTCACCGGGTGTCAGCGTATCGGGACTGGCCAGGTTGCCCGAAAGCGTGACTGTCCCGGAGACGTCGCAATCGACGATCTCGGGTCCGAACGGCGCCGCCATCAACAGTTCGACACCTTTGGCCGCCATGATCGGCGTGAGTTTAGACATGGCCGGTGCGCCCTGATCGGCGCCGATCAGCCCGGATCCACCGAGTACCGCGAGGGCGCCCACATCGAGCACGCCGATCACCACGTCGCCGGCAATTTCCTGGGCATTCTGTGGAGTGATCGTTGCCTCGGCAGGCAGGTTGTCGCCGCCTCCGCCTCCGCCGCCACAACCAGCCACGATGACGATTCCGGCGCAGAGCGACAGGATTCGTGAAAGGCTCTTCATCTTGATTCCCTCCGGCGATGGCGAACCGCCAGTAGGGGGAAACGTGGCCCTGGGGGATCAGGCATTGCAGCGCGTGGGGGCGGAACCGAACCCTCATCCCCACCGGATCGGGAGGACGATTCCGCGGCATGGCGCGACTCGGCCAGACCCCGCAGGCCCGGAACCGTCTTCCTCGCCTCGCGGATAGCCGCCGCTCAGTAACTTTTGCCGTCTGGCATCGTAATTATAGGTTAACGCCGACAGCACTGATGGCTGGCCGGCGCGGCCTGATCAGGTGCAAAAAAAAACCGCGGCGGGCTAATGCCACGCCGCGGCCGGGTCGGAGATCCATCGCGGCCGCGTCGGCGGCCTGGGCCTGGATCAGGCTTCCAGCTCGACCCAGGTGACGATCACCGTCTCGTCGATCGAGCCGTTGCCATCATAGTCCATATCCAGCTGGACCTGGGTGCTCGACAGCACCGTGGCGGTGATGTTGCCGCCCCCGCTGCCTTCGATGTAGAGCACGCCGGATTCCGGGTCCCCTTCGCCGAAGCCGGTGAAGGGCTCCTCCACCCGGTAGGTCACCGAGCCGTGCCGCGGGACGCTGATGCGGCCGCTGGACTCGAAGGTGAATGCCGGGGGCTGGGAGCTTTCGTCGGAACTGGCAGTGGTGGTGAAATTCGACAGCACAACCGTCTCGGCGCCATCGGTCACCGAAAGGGAGCCGCTGGACATGGTGAAGGTATTGAGCGGGTAGTTGCGGGTATCGATCAACACCGACAATCCGCCGCTGACGGTATGGACTTCGCCGTTCTCGGTCACCGAGAAGGACTGGAAACCCATGGTGACGCCCAGGGCCACGAAACCGCTGAGCAGATCGCCCTCGAAGGTGTCGATATCCAGGGTGAGGACACCGTTGATCACCTCGCCCTCGCCGTCATCACAATTGCTGAAGCGGGCGGTGATGGTGTCACCGGGGCTCAGGGTGTCCTGACTGCGCAGATTGCCCGACACGGACACCGTGCCGTTCACCGCGCACTGAGAAACCTCAGGGCCGAAAGGCGCCATCATCACTGCATCGATACCCTTTCTGGCTGCGGATGCCGAGGCCTTGGACATGGCGGGCGCGCCGGCGTCGCTGGCGCCGATCAGGCCGGAGCCGCCGAACGCGCCGAGCTCGCCGCTATCCAGCACGCCGGTGACCACGTCGCCGGCGATCTCCACCGCGTTCTGGGAATCGATCGCGGCATCGGGGGCCACGACGACCGGGGGATTCCCGCCGCCGCCACCGCCGCCACCGCAGGCGGCGAGCATCGAAAGACCGGCACCGAATATGATCAGTCTGATAAATGTGTTCATGGGGGATTTCCTCTGCGGGCGGCGCGCCATCGGCGCGTAGGGGGGTTGACCGCCCGTCTCGGCTGATGATCGGGTAAGAGTCTATTGGGCCGCGTCCGGTCCCTGTGTGACAGAGATCACGAAAGCCGGCTTTGTCACGGGTACTGACTCAGGGATCTTTCTGCCGACGCCGACGCCGACGCCGACGCCAACTCGTGATGGTCCGCAGTGCATTGACCGGCAAATACTGTCCTGGCCTCATTCCGGTCTCCGACCGATACCCGAGACTGGAGCATCGCCGCCGTCCGGTGGAAGCCTCATCAGCGAAGTGGCCCCGTAATGCCCGAAAGGCCGGATGCGCCAGCCGGACGCCACCAATTCGGGACAATCCAGCGACGCCGACCCGGCGGCGCCGATCGGACTTAGCAGACCGAGCGTGCGCTGCACGCCGCCGGGGCCGGCCGTGCGGTATCCGCATCCACCGCCGTCCAGATCTTCGGATACCCGCCGGCTCACCCACGGACAACGGCTGGCTGGTCCGTCGGCTCCGGCGACCAGTTCGATCTCGACCAGATTGCCGACGGCAAGGTCGACGCCGTCGCGCAGCGGGTACCAGCGCACGGTCTCCCGGACGGGTGCACCACCGTTGTGCCAGTAGTAGGAGAATCGCAGCAGCGCAAGGTCTTCAACATCCGGGCCGCCTCGACCGATCCCGCAGCTGCTGAACAGTTCGCCCGGGAAGGCGACGAATTCGCCCGCATGCTCCAGGCCGCCATCACGGGAGTCGCTCGACGCCAGTGCCACCACTTCACCAAGGAACAGCGTGTGCTCCGGCATCGGAGTCCGATGAGCGCAGGCTGACAAGAGGACAACAGATGCGACGATCCAGATAGCTCTTTTCATGTAGTCCACCTCGTGTTGAACGCGCCGCCCGATCCCGCTCAGAGGATCAGGGCCGGGCCGATGGCGATGACCACCAGGGCCATCGCCGTGTAGACCAGGAGTGCGGAACCGGCCACGAGCCCGGCGGTCCGCCATCCGTCGAAGGACTCCACCTGCACCAGCGCCACATCCTGGAACGGGATGTGGAGGTCGCCGGTTCCGGTGTCTCGCGCCTGGGTTCTCGAATAGCTGCCGGCCAGCTCATCGCCCTCTATCCGGGTGACCGTAAACTCCAGTTCCCGGCCATCCCTGGTCACCACCCGCACGCGATCGCCGACCTCCACGGCGGGCGTGCTTTCATCGGTCCCGCGGTCCACCGTGCGCATGCTGGTGCACCCCGCGAGA
>CBDTYJ010000087.1:0-9504 GCA_965364575.1 uncultured Gammaproteobacteria bacterium | reverse complement strand
TTGCCGCCCAATTCCAGCAGACAGCGTCCCATGCGGGCGGCCACCCGATGCCCCACCTGGCGGCCGACTTCGCAGGAGCCGGTGAACGAGACCAGATCGATCTGCGGATCGTCGACGAATTGTTCGGCCAGCGCCACGTCGCTTTCGACGAACAGACTGAAGATCGGCGGGAAGCCGTGACCTTCGAGCGCTTCGTTACAGATCTTCTGCACGGCGATGGCGCTCAAGGGCGTCTTGGGTGACGGCTTCCAGATACAGACATCGCCGCAGACGGCGGCGAGCAGCGCGTTCCAGGACCACACCGCGACCGGAAAGTTGAAGGCGCTGATGATCCCCACCAGACCGAGCGGGTGCCACTGCTCGTACATGCGGTGACCCGGGCGTTCGGAATGCATGGTGTTGCCATAGAGCATGCGGGACTGGCCGACCGCAAAATCGGCGATGTCGATCATCTCCTGGACCTCGCCATCCCCTTCCGCCTTGATCTTGCCCATCTCGAGGGTGACGAGGCTGCCCAGTGCGTCCTTGTGCCGGCGCAGCGCATCGCCGACGAGGCGGACAGCTTCGCCCCGGCGAGGAGCGGGGACCAGACGCCAGGTCTGGAAGGCCTCCCGGGCGCGCTGGACGATGATGCCGTAGTCCTGACGTGTCGCCGCGCGCACGCGGCCGATGAGTTCGCCGGTGGCCGGATTGACCGATTCGATGATCTCTCCCCCTTCACAGGGCAGCGCCGTGGCGCCGCTCCAGGCCCCGGGGTTCTCGTCCTGCAGCCCGAGTTGCTCGAGGATCTTGTGCATCATTTTGCTCCTTTGAGGCGCTGGTGCCCGGCGGCGCCGGTGGCCACCAGGGTGGCCGAGATATCGCTGGTCCCGCCGTGGGCGTAGAAGTGCCCGAAGCGGTTATCGAGTATGTCCTTGAGGCGGAAGTTCTCCTGTGCGACAAAGCCCTGATAGTCCGCGGCGTTGGTGATGACCCGATCCAGCACTGCGCACAAGCCGGCCGCGGTCGTTACCTGGATCGCCGACCATAAACGGCCGACGATGACCTGAGGATAGACCTTGTTGACGTAGTTCTCCTCGCGGAATTCGCCATCCTGCCAGCCGCTGACCGACACGTAGATGACGACCACGTCCTGCAGTGTCCTCGGCACCGCGTTTTCCAGGATCCGCTTGAGCGTGCCCCGGTCCTCATTGAGCCGCAGGCCGTTCATCAACAGGCGCATCTGCTCGCAGTGGCCCGGATAACGCATGGTCTTGTAATTCATCTGGCGGGCTTGCCCACCGTAGGTCTCGCCCAGGGAGCCGAGCCCGCCGGAGGTGTTGAAAGCCTCGTAGAGCGTGCCGTCGATCTCTATCTCTTCGCGGCCTTCCAGCGGCAGCACATCGATCACCTCGCCGTCGACGACGCTCTGGCAGATGTTGCCGTACTCGTTGATCAACCCGTCAGTGGACCAGGTCAGGGAATATTTCAGCACGTTGCTCGGATTCTGGGGCAGGGCGCCGACCCGCAGCTTGACCGTATCCACGCGTTCGAAGTGCTGGATCAGTTCGTTGGCCGCGATGCTGATGAACCCCGGCGCGAGACCACACTGGGGTGCGAACGCGGTCCGGGCACCCTGGGCCAGGCTGCGGACCGCGCGGGTGACCGCCACGTCTTCGGTCAGATCGAAATAGTGCAGGCCGAGCTCGGCCGCCACCGAGGCGACGCCCTCATTACAAAAATACGGCAGACCGGATACCACTGCGTCGGCCGGGTGCGCCTCCAGATGCGCCCGGAGCCGGCCCGGATCGGCAGCATCGAGCTGGAACGGTACGACACTTCGAAGCTGATGGGCTGTGGCGACCGCGGAAGCGGTATCACCGTCCATGTCGGCGAGCTGGACGTGGTAGTCGCCCGAGTCACCCAGCAGACCTGAGATCAACGCGCCGATTTTGCCGGCGCCGAGGACGAGAACGCGATGCATAGACGGACTCCAAGAGGATGCCTGTTCGCAGGCTTTTTTGTTCTCCACGGAGCGTGGCCGGGGAGCGGGAAGGCCGGCATTGTGCCAACTCGCCGGTGCATGGTCTACCGGCCGGCAGGCCCGACAGTCTTTTGCATTGCGTCAACTCACGGTAGCATTGACGGCCATGACTCGCGCACACGATCAGACAGGCTGGCATCCGGCCAGCTGGCTTAGCCGGAAGGCGGTCCAGCAACCCAGCTATCCGCAGGAGGCGGCGGTAGAGGCGGTACTGGCCAATCTCAGCCGGCTGCCGCCGCTGGTCGTGTCCGGCGAGGTCGAGGCCCTGAAGCAGCAGATCGCCGAGGCCCAGCGGGGCCATCGCTTCCTGTTGCAGGGCGGCGACTGCGCGGAGAGTTTCGACGAGTGCAACTCGGACCGCATCGCCAAGAAGCTCAAGATCCTCCTGCAGATGAGCGTGGTGCTGCTCCACGGGCTGAAGAAGCCGGTGATCCGCGTCGGCCGCATGGCCGGTCAATACGCCAAGCCGCGCTCGGCGGATACCGAGACTCGTGGTGACATCACGCTACCCAGCTATCGGGGCGACCTGGTCAACCGCAATGGCTTCACCGCCGATGACCGGGTGCCGGATCCCCAGCTGATGATGCGGGGTTACGAGCGGGCTGCGCTGACCCTGAATTTTGTCCGGGCTCTGGTCGACGGCGGCTTCGCCGACCTGCACCATCCGGAATACTGGGATCTGGATTTCGTCGCCCACTCGCCACAAGCCAAGCAGTACCGGCGCATCGTAGAATCCATCTCGGATTCGCTGGATTTCTTCGAGTCCATCTCGGGGGGACCGGTGCATCACACCCGGCGGATCGACTTCTACAGCAGCCACGAAGGGCTGCATCTGCTCTACGAGCAGGCTCAGACCCGCTTTATCGAGCGTCGCGGACACTGGTATAACCTGTCGACCCACTTCCCCTGGATCGGCATGCGCACAGCCGATGTGGATGGTGCCCATGTGGAGTACTTCCGCGGGGTTTCGAATCCACTGGCCATCAAGATCGGGCCGGGCATGACCGCCGAGTGGCTGCAGGAGTTGATCGCGCGGCTCAACCCCAATAACGAACCGGGCCGGCTGACCCTGATCCATCGATTCGGGGCGGGGGAGATCGAGCAGCGGCTGCCCCCGATGATCGACGCGGTCCGGGCCACCGGCAGCACGGTGCTGTGGAGCTGCGACCCCATGCATGGCAACACCGAGTCCACCTCCAGCGGGCTCAAGACCCGGCGCTTCGACAATATCCTCAAGGAAGTCGAGCTGGCATTCGAGATCCACCGGGAGGCTGGCAGTTATCTGGGCGGCGCCCACGTGGAACTGACCGGGGATGACGTGACCGAGTGCACCGGCGGCGCCCGCGGACTGACCGACGCGGATCTGGCGCGGGCCTACAGATCCCAGGTGGATCCCAGACTCAATTACGAGCAGGCCCTGGAACTCGCCATGCGCATCGCCGGTCTCCACGGCAAGTAGGATCAAGGCAGGCAGAGACGGCCGTGTGGGCCGGTCGACCGCAATCGCCCGGCACTAGCGGCCCTCCAGATCCTGCTCGTCTGCCTCCCGCCATTGGCCAGGCTCCAGTCCTTCCAGCGTCCAGGGCCCGACCGACCAGCGGATCAGCCGCAGGGTGGGGTGGCCCACCGCCGCGGTCATCCGGCGCACCTGGCGATTGCGGCCCTCCCGAAGTCCGATCTCCAGCCAGGCGGTCGGCACCGACTTGCGATAACGGATCGGCGGATCCCGGGGCCAGAGCCAGTCCGGTTCCGCCACGGCGCGCACCCTGGCCGGCCTGGTCGCTCGTCCGCCGAGCTCCACGCCGCGGCGGAGTCGCTCCATGGCATCGGCATCCGGTACGCGCTCGACCTGGACCAGGTAGGTCTTGACCAGTTTGCCGCGCGGATCGCTGATGCGCGCCTGCAAAGCCCCGTCTCCGGTCAGGACGAGGAGCCCCTCGCTGTCATAGTCCAGACGCCCGGCGGGGTAGACACCGGGCCTGTCCAGGTATTGTCCCAGAGTCGTCTTGCCCTCATGCGGGGAGAATTGGCATAGCACGCGGAACGGCTTGTTCAGCAGGATCACGGACACCGCGGGAGTATACGTCGCCGGGACGCGGCGGCGGACCCGGGAGCCGACGCGGCATCGTCCCTGTTTTGCTTTGCAAATCGCTGATGGAAACACTATATTGTGCAGTGCAGAAGCGACACTCGACTCAGGTTGAGAGGATGGTTTACAACCATTCGATATCTATCTGATTCGAAACATAAAAAGGAGTTCTCGCATGAGTCCCCAGTCCGAACAGGCGGAGACCCCGGACTACCAGATCCTCGGTCCCATGGAGCCGGGTTTCGAACAAATCCTCAGCGCCGACGCGATGGCGTTCGTGGCCGAGCTGACCCATCGCTTCGGCCCGAAGGTCGAAACCTTGCTGGCCCGGCGCCGGCAACGGCAGCAGGAAATCAACGAGGGCAATTTTCCGGACTTCCTCGCCACGACCCGGGAGATCCGTGCCGCTGATTGGCGGGTCGGCGAGATTCCCCGGGATCTGCAGGACCGCAGGGTCGAGATTACCGGCCCCACCGACCGCAAGATGGTGATTAACGCGCTGAACTCCGGGGCCAAAGTATTCATGGCCGACTGCGAGGACTCGATGACGCCGACCTGGCACAACGTAGTCCAGGGCCAGATCAATCTCCGGGACGCCGTAACCGGCGAGATCGAATTCACCAGCCCCGAGGGCAAGGAATATCGTCTGGGCGACAACCCGGCGGTGCTGATCGTGCGCCCCCGTGGCTGGCATCTTTACGAGAAACACATCCTGCTCGACGGCCAGCGCGTGCCCGGCGCATTTGTGGACTTCGGCCTGTACCTGTTCCACAACGCGGAGGCGCTGAGGAAGAAGGGGACGGGCCCCTACTTCTATCTGCCGAAGCTGGAGAATCACCAGGAAGCCCGGCTCTGGAACGAGGTATTCGAGTTCTCCGAGGAACGGCTGGGTCTCAGCCACGGCACCATCAAGTGCACGATCCTGATCGAAACCATCCTCGCCGCCTTCGAGATCGACGAGATCCTGCACGCCCTGAAGGACTACATCGTCGGTCTGAACTGCGGTCGATGGGACTACATATTCAGCTTTATCAAGAAATTCCATCGTTTCCCGGAATATGTCCTGCCCGAGCGGGACCAGGTCACGATGACCACCCATTTCCTGCGCTCCTATTCCCAGCTCGTGATCAAGATCTGCCATCGCCGCGGCGCCCTCGCCATCGGCGGCATGGCGGCACAGATCCCGATCAAGGGCGACGAGGCCGCCAACGAAGCGGCGATCGGCAAGGTACGCCAGGACAAGGAGCGGGAAGCTACCGACGGTCACGACGGCACCTGGGTGGCTCATCCGGGGCTTGTTCCCGTGGCGATGGAGATCTTCGACGAACACATGCCGGGACCGAACCAGCTGGAGCGGCTGCGTGAGGACGTGACCGTGAATGCGGCTGACCTGCTCGCCATCCCGCCGGGCAACATCACCGAGTCGGGGCTCAGGCACAACATCAACGTCGCGATCCGATACATGGCCTCCTGGCTCGGCGGCAACGGCTGTGTGCCGATCTACAACCTGATGGAAGATGCCGCGACCGCGGAGATCTCCCGGGCCCAGATCTGGCAATGGATACGCCATCCCCGTGGCGAACTCGAGGATGGCCGGCGGATCACCACCGATATGTACGAGCAGCTAAGGGACGAAGAGCTGGCCGCCATCCGCAAGGACGTGGGCGATGAGGCATTCGCTAGCGGTCATTACGAGGAGGCCGCGAGGCTGATCGACGGCATCACCGAAGAAGACGAATTCGTAGACTTCCTGACCCTGGTGGCCTACGAAGCGATCGATTGAGTTACGACTGTATTTTGGGGCACAGGCCTAAAGGAAGGATATAAGCCATGACTGACAAGACCGCCGAATCGCTCAAGAAAACCTGGGCCAAAGACAAGCGCTGGAAAGGCATCGACCGCCCGTACAGCGCAGAAGACGTGCTGCGTCTGCGGGGTAGCGTACAGATCGAATACACGCTGGCCCGGCTCGGCGCGGAGAAGCTCTGGCGCTACATGCAGGAGAAGCCGTTCGTCAACGCGCTCGGCGCACTCACTGGCAACCAGGCCATGCAGCAGGTCAAGGCGGGGCTGGACGCAATCTACCTGTCCGGCTGGCAGGTCGCCGGCGACGCCAATCTCTCCGGCGAGATGTACCCGGATCAGTCCCTGTACCCGGCCAATTCGGTGCCGTCGGTCGTGGCCAGGATCAACCGCTGCCTGCAGCGCGCCGACCAGATCACCCATGCCGAGGGCGACGACAGCATCGACTGGTTCAAGCCGATCGTGGCTGACGCCGAGGCGGGCTTCGGTGGCGTGTTGAATGCCTTCGAACTGATGAAGCAGATGATCGAGGCCGGCGCCGCCGGCGTCCATTTCGAGGACCAGCTCTCCTCGGCCAAGAAGTGCGGGCACATGGGAGGCAAGGTGCTGGTGCCGACCCAGGAAGCCGTCAACAAGCTCGCCGCGGCGCGCCTGGCCGCCGACGTCTGCGGCGTGCCCACTATCCTGGTGGCCCGCACCGACGCAGAATCCGCCCACCTGCTGACATCGGACGTGGACGAGCGGGACCATGAATTCATCATCCCGGGCGAGCGCACCTCCGAGGGCTTCTTCGAGGTGAAGGCTGGCCTGGATCAGGCCATCGCCCGCGGCCTGGCCTATGCGCCTCTGGCCGATCTGATCTGGTGCGAGACCCAGGTCCCGGATCTGGACGATGCCAAGCGCTTCGCCGAAGCGATGCAGAAGGAGTTCCCGGGGCAGATGCTGGCGTACAACTGTTCGCCCTCGTTCAACTGGCACAAGAATCTGGACGACGCGACCATCGCCAAGTTCCAGCGTGAACTCGGCGCCATGGGCTACAAGTTCCAGTTCATCACGCTGGCCGGTTTCCATGCGCTGAACTACAGCATGTTCACCCTGGCGAAGGGCTACAAGGAAAGCCAGATGTCGGCCTACGTGAAGCTGCAGGACGCGGAATTCGCCAGCGAGAAGGACGGCTATACGGCGAGCAAGCACCAGCGCGAAGTGGGCGCCGGTTATTTCGACGCTGTCACCCAGGTGGTCACTGCGGGACAGTCCTCGATCACCGCCCTCAGCGGCTCTACCGAGGAAGCGCAGTTCGAAGAAGCCATGTAAGTCAGCGCACACCTGAGTGTCGAGCGGCCCCGGCAGGCGACTGCCGGGGCCGTTTTTCCATCGGTCTCCATGATTGCAATCGGCGGGGCCGTGCCTGGCGGCAGGTCTCCGGCGAGTTGCTTGAGGCCGGAACGACCCATCGGGGATAATGATGGATTGAACCCTGAAACCCTCGGCAGGACCGCATGCATTACGACAATATCGAACTCCCGGGTGACGGTGAGGCGATCACCGTCAATACGGATTTCACCATCAACGTGCCGGCGCGTCCGATCGTGCCGTTCATCGAGGGTGATGGCATCGGTATCGACGTGACGCCGGTCATGCGCGAAGTCGTGGATGCCGCTGTCGGAAAGGCCTATGGCGGTGAACGGGCCGTCGCCTGGATGGAGGTCTACGCGGGCCAGAAGGCCGCGGAACGCTACCGCGGCCAGTTCCTCCCCGAGGAGACCCTGGACGCGCTGCGCCGTTATGTGGTCTCCATCAAGGGGCCGCTGGCGACCCCGGTGGGCGGAGGATTCCGCAGCCTGAACGTCTCTATCCGTCAGACCCTGGACCTGTATGCCTGCGTCCGGCCGATCCAGTACTTCCCCGGCGTGCAGACACCGATGAAAGACTCGGAACTGGTTTCGATGACCATCTTCCGGGAGAACACCGAGGATATCTATGCGGGCATTGAATGGCCCGCGGGATCCGAGGAGGGCCAGAAGCTGACGCGGTTCCTGCAGGACGAACTGGGGGTCACAGGCATCCGTTTCCCCTCCAGCTCCGGACTCGGCATCAAGCCGGTCTCCCGGGAGGGATCGCAACGTCTGATCCGCAAGGCGATCAACTACGCCGTCGACGAAGACCGCAGCTCGGTCACCCTGGTGCACAAGGGCAACATCATGAAATACACCGAGGGGGCATTCCGCAACTGGGGTTACCAGCTGGCGAAAGACGAATTCGGAGCGCTCGAGGTCGGGACCGGGCCGTGGCTGAGCTTCCGCAACCCGCGCACCGGTCGCGAGATCGTCATCAAGGACGTGATCGCGGACAACTTCCTGCAGCAGATCCTCCTGCGACCGGAGGAATACGACGTCATCGCCACGCTGAATCTCAACGGCGATTACATCTCCGACGCCCTGGCCGCCCAGGTCGGCGGCATCGGCATCGCCCCGGGAGCCAATATCGGCGACGGGGTCGGCGTGTTCGAAGCCACCCACGGCACCGCACCGGGTTTTGCCGGCAAGGACCGGGTCAACCCCGGCTCGCTGATCCTCTCGGCGGAGATGATGCTCCGGTATCTGGGATGGAAAGAAGCCGCCGATCTCATCCTCCACGGCGTGCGCACCACCATCGAGAGGAAAGAGATGACCTTCGATCTGGCACGATTGCGCGAGGCCATCCGCCACCCGCGCACCGCCGATCAGCCCAAGGGCTCCGTCCAGGAAGAGATCGAGCGGCTGGTCCCGGGCGCGACCCTCGTGGGCACCCGGCGCTTCGGCGAGGCCATCATCGAGAACATGGAGGCCTGAGACCCGACACTATGACCGAGTCCTCCTGTTTCGATCCGGATTGCCGGCGCTGTCTGCGGCTCGCGGCGTTCCTCGATCAGGTCCGGGCCGAGCACCCGGACTACCATGCGCGGCCGGTGCCGGCATTCGGTGACCCGTCGCCCCGTCTGCTGATCGTTGGGCTGGCGCCGGGCATGCATGGCGCCAACCGCACCGGACGTCCCTTCACCGGCGATCATGCCGGGCTGATCCTCTACCGCACCCTGCATCGTCAGGGTCTGGCCAACCACGAGGGATCCGACCGGATCGACGACGGTCTGGTCCTCACCGGCTGTCGCATCACCAACGCCGTCAAATGCCTGCCGCCGGGGAACAAGCCGGTGCGCGGAGAGATCCGACAGTGCAATCGCTTCCTGGCAGCCGAACTGGAAAACCTGCCGGCCGGCGCTGCGGTGCTGGCGCTGGGCCGCATCGCTCACGAGTCGGTGCTGATGGCGCTGAACCTGCCGCTGGCCAGCTGCCCGTTTGCGCACGGTGCCGAGCATCATCTGGGCTCGCTGTCGATGGTGGATTCCTATCATTGCAGCCGCTACAACACCCAGACCCGCCGACTCACCGAGGCCATGTTCGAGACGGTAGTGGCCCATGCCGCCAGGATCGCCGGGTGCGGCAGGGCAGCGTGAGCGACACCTCCGCACCAGGAAACGAGACCCAGTCCTTCAACCCGCGGCCGACCCTGCGCCGTCTGCCGCACAAGCCCGGCGTCTACCGATTCCTGG
>CBDTYJ010000086.1:0-9504 GCA_965364575.1 uncultured Gammaproteobacteria bacterium | reverse complement strand
GCGGCCTCGGCGCCATCGCGCAGGGCCCGAACCGGCAGCAGATAGATGAGGCGGAGGGCATCGAGATACGCGAGCTCGGCCCCGGGGGCGGGCGGCGGCGGTTCGGGGTCCCCCCTCAGGACGAGTTCCATGGCGGTGGTGGTGTCGCCTTTGCGAATCGCGTCGCTGACCAGCAACTGTCGAATCCAGGAATCAGAAAAAGGATGACTGCCCTGCAGCCCGTCGTCCATATACCGGCGGGCTTCAGCCAGGGCACGGGCCTGATCGTCTTCGAACCAGGCGAGGACCGCCCGTGAGCTGCGTGACATCGGCGCCTCCGGATCCATCCGGTCCGCGACCGCCTGCCAGGCCCGGGCCCGCTCCAGGTCGCCCAGTTCCAGGTAGTCCAGCACCATCAGGCTGCGGCTGAAGGTGTCGCCGGGGTCAGCCTCGATCACCTTCTCCTGCCACGGGACGGCCTCATAGAACCGGGAAACCTGCCTGGCCACGAACGCCAGGCCGTCCGCGGCCCGCGGCAGCTTCGGCGCCAGCTCATGGGCCGTGGCGAAGCTCTGTCCGGCCATGTCCGATTGGCCGCCGCCCTGATAAGCCCACCCCAGCTGGGCATGGAGGACGGCCGACAGCGGGTCCCGGGCCAGCCCGCGCTGCAGGGCTTCGATGGCCTCTTCCCGCCGGTCATTGCTGGCCAGCGCATCCGCGTACCAATACAGGATGTCCACATTGTCCGGATCCATGGACAGCGCCCGCTCCAGCGAGGCCAGGACCCGCGGATCGTCGGCGGACCCGGGCGCCGCGGCTTGATGGGCGAGCGCATCGGCCGTCCAGGCCAGCGGCAGCTCGGGATCGATGGCCAGGGCGCGATCCGCCGCCGCGCGGATTTTCGGTGCCGCCTCGGCCCGGGTGATGTTGCCCCACTCGAACTGGTTGGCCCAGGCCATGGCGATCCCCGCGTAGGCCTGGGCAAACTCCGGATCCAGGGCGACCGCGCGCTCGTACTGTTCGATAGCCTGAGAATAGCCTCTGACGCCGCCCTCGTTGCTGAACTGCTGGCCGCGCAGATAGGCGAGATAGGCTTCAGTATTTTCGGTCGGCCGTCTGGGCGTGGAAGCCGTTTCGTTGAGCAGCGCCACCTTCAGCGCATCCGCGACCCGCAGGGAAATCTCGTCCTGGACCGCGAACACGTCGTCGAGCGTGCGGTCGAAGGTGTCGCTCCAGAGATGGTAGCCGTTGGTGGCATCGATCAGCTGGGCGGTGATCCGGACTCGCCCGCCTGCAGTCCGTACGCTGCCTTCGAGCACGTTCCTGACTCTGAGCTGCCGGGCGATATCGGCGATGTCGCCGGTGCTGCCCTTGAAATGGAATGAGGATGTCCGTGCCGCCACGAACAGGCCCGGTATGCCGGCGAGGGCGTTGAGCAGTTCCTCTGACAGCCCGTCCGAAAAATACTCGTTGTCGGGATCGCCGCTCATGTTGACGAATGGCAAAACGGCGACGGACTGTTCCGGCGCGGTACTGAGAAACTTCGCGGCGGCGGCCTGCTCCGGGTTATCCGCTGCGGTCTTTCCGGGGTCCGCCAGGGCCGGCACCGGGTCGGGGGTCCTGGCGGTCTCCGGAGAAGGGGACTCCGGTATCAACCGGTCCGCCACGACCGTCAGGATCGCGACCACCAGCAGGACCACGATCAGGGTATTGATCTTGTGGCCGGTTTCAGGGGTCACGGAGCGGGAGCGGTCCACGTCCTTCTCGCGCTTGATCCCCTCCGGCGTCATCTCGTAGATCCAGGAGAAGATCAGCGCCAGCGGAAAACACAGCGCGAGCACGCCCAGCACCAGGCGCAGCCCCCAATCCGGCACGCCCAGGATCGGGAACAGGACGTCGGCCACCTGCAGGATGATCCAGGCGGCAACGAGGTAAAGGACCGCGATCCGGATGACGTTGCGGCGCTGGAGTTCTGCGATAAAGGACATGGGGTTCCGCCCGGCCTCGACGAGGGCCTAGGATGGAGCAAGGGCCCCTGATGTCAAGGGACGCCGTCCGCCCCGGGCCGTCATGACGAGGCTATGGGATGTGACGTCACAGGCCGTCACCAGACCGGTCGGGATCTATCCGTCGCCTGCGGAACGGATGTTCATAGGGTCGTGGGGGCCGGCGCGCCGCGTCCAAGTGTCGACCCGCCGTAGGCCCGGCAGACGACGAGCAGTATCGGCAGCAGGGTCAGGTCTGCCAGCAGAGCCACGATCATGGCGCAGCCAGTCAGCAAGCCGAAATAGATGGTCGGTACGAAGTTGGACAGGGCCAGGATGGAGAAACCCAGCATGATCACGACGCTGGTGTAGTACATTGCCCGGCCGATGGTGCCATGACATCGGTGGACTGCGGCCCAGTAGTCCCCGTCGATCCGGATTTCTTTACGGAAGCGGCAGACGTAATGGATGGTGTCGTCGACGGCGATGCCTATCGTGATCGAGGCGATGGTGATGGTCATCAGGTCCAGAGGTATCCCGAGCCAGCCCATCAGTCCGAGCACGAAGATACCCGAAGTGATATTGGGGACGATCGCGATCCACGCCACCCACAGCGAGCGGAACAGGATCACGAACATCAGCATGATGGCCAGGAACACCGCGCCCAGGGTCAGGATCTGGGAACGGAACAGGCTGTGCAGCATGTTGTTATACAGGACCAGCATTCCGGTCATCCTGACCTGATTCGGCTCCAGCCCCAGCTCTCCGGTGAGATGCGTGCGTATCGCATCCAGCAACTGTTGTCGTCGCAGGTCCGGGTCCGATTCGAATACCCGGATCGAGAAACGCAGCTGGCCGCCGTCGCTGGAGAGATAAGGCTCGATCAGATCAGCCTTGACGTCCTCCGGCAGGCGCTGGTAGACGACGGACAGCAGGAAGTCATCTTCGAGCAGGGTCCGGTCGAGCTGCTCCAGCAATCGTGCGGTCGTGATCAGTGAGATCACCTTGCCGGTCTGGGACAGCGAATCGAGATAGTCGTGGATGCCGGCGACCTCGCGTAAGTGGCGACTGTTGAACCAATGGCTGGTGGCGGTGATGCCGCCGGCCTCGTCCTCGAACTCGAGCCCGGCCTCGAACTCCGCCGCCAGTTCCTCGTCCGTGTCGGACCGGCTCACCGTATCGGCACCCGCCAATTCGGCCGTAGCTGGCGCGGACGGCGCGTCGATAATCACATCCAGCGGCGTGGTACCTCCCAGTTCGCGGTCGATCAGGGCCATGCCCTGGAAGATCTCCGTGGATTCCTTGTAGTAGTCGATGAACCGGTTCTCCACCGTAAGGCGGGTCGTGCCGGCCAGGAACACCGCTGTGAGCAATGCGTAGACGAACAGCGTCATTCGACCATGGCGGTGGATCAGGCCGGCGAAGAAGCCGGTAATCCTGTCGGTCAGATCGTGCGGCGACGCCGGCTCGCCCGGCTTGAGCAGCATCAGGCCGGCCGGCAGCACGGTGAAACAGACGACAAAACCCACCGCCAGGCCCAGCACCATCATCCAGCCGAAATCGATCACCGGCCGGATGTCGCTGACCACCAGCGACCCGAACGCCACCATGGTCGTCAGCGCCGTATACAGGCAGGCGACGGTCTTGCTGCGCACTGTCCGGCTGACCAGCGTGAACTGATCCGCGCTCGGATCGACGTGGTGATGTTCACGGTAACGGACGATGAGATGCAGGGTCAGGGCCAGTGTCAGGATCCACAAAAGCGAGAGGAAATTGGACGACACTACCGTGACCCGCCAGTCCACCATGCCCAGATAGCCGACCATGATGATGGCGGTGGCCGAGCAGGTCGCCATCGGCAACGCGACCCAGCGGACCCTGCGGAACGCCAGCGACAGGATAAGCACCAGGAACAACAGTACGGCCGTGCCGAAAACCAGCAGATCGTGGCGGATAAAGGCGATCGAATCGGCGACGATCATGGGTACGCCGCCCAGGTGCATTTTGGCAGTATCGGCGTGTCGCGCCATCACCGCACGGACCGCGGTGATATCCCGCTGTTCCTGCTCCATCAGGGATTCCGCATAGAGCCGGAACTCCTTGCTGACCGTCTCCAGCTCCTCGGTCTGCCCCTCGTCCAGCTCGCCGTCCAGTTCCATCACCCGGAGGGCATCACGACGGTCCCGCAGCCGGCGATAGGTCTCGTCGACGATGAAGTCGATGCGCAGGGCGGTGGTGCGCCCGTCAGGACTGATTAGCAGGTTGCGGTAGAGGGGGCTGTGCAGCAGCTCGCGCCGTGCGCTGGCGCGGTCCACGTCCGCCTGGTGCAGATACCGGATACCCTCCGGCAGCTGACGCAGATCCAGCGGCGGACTCTCCAGCAGCGGAACGTCCAGCAGGCTGACCACGCCCTCGACCCGTTCCAGCTCCAGCAATTCGTCGCGCAGGAGCTCGAGGTCCGCCAGTATCGCGGGACTGAACAAGTCCGCCCGCGGCGTGTAAGTGAGAATCAGATAGTCGTCGGAACCGTAGCGGGCCCGGATCGAGCGGTAAAAGCGGAGCCCCGTATCGTTTTCCAGGGTCAGGGAATCGGCCGACGCATCGAGCCGGAATTGTGGCGCGAACCAGCCGAACAGGGCTACCAGCAGGCAGGTGACGAGGAGAACGGCAACAGGTCGGCCCAGAATGATCCGTTCATAAAGGGCGATCGCTGCCGCACGCATGTCGTAGTCCTTCGCCCGGATCCACGGCTCTGAAGGCCGGGATCTTCTGGCGCTTTACATCGGGGCCCTCGTCTGTGTTGTGGTGGTCGCAAATTGTCCGATGCCGAAAGAGGGCTCCGCCAGGTCCGCACCGAAGCGGCCCACGTCGACGCCGCGCAGCATCAGCGAGCGGTAGAGTCCAGCGCCGCCGATCTCGCCGACCAGGCGATACCCCACAATTTTTCCATCGTCCAGGAAGATCTTGCGCAGCCATCCGTGCCGGGCCAGACGCAGGGTCTCCTCACCGCCCCTGGCGCCGGCCGCGATCAGCGGCACGCCCAGATGGCGCAGGCTGTTCATGGACTCGGCGCCCTCGTAGACGGTGTCATAGCCGAGCATGCGCTCGGCGACGACCCTGGCCTGGGCGACGGCGTTGGGCCAGATCGCGTGGACATAGCGCTGACCCGTGACCCGGTCACGGGTCTCCGCCACGTCGCCTGCGGCCCACACCCGGGGCGCGTTGGTGGAGAGCCTGTCGTCGACGATCACGCCCCAATCCGTCTCTATGCCCGAATCCTCGAGCCACTCGATATTCGGTTTTACGCCGGTGGCCGCCACGTAGGCATCCGCCTTGACGTGGTCGCCGTTCTCCAGCCGCAGACGTTTGACCTTGCGCCGGCCGCAGAACGCCGCCACCTCGACGCCGGTCTCGACTTCCACGCCGCGTTTTCCCAATGCCTCGAGCACCATGCCGGCACTCTCCCGGTCGAGCACTCGCGGCATCACGCGGTCTTTTTTCTCCAGCATCAGGACGGCGACGCCCAGGTCAGCCAGTAGCAGGGCCACTTCGACGCCGATGAAGCCGGCGCCGACCACGACCGCCCTGGCGACTTTGCCACTCCGGGCGTGCGCCACGAGCTCCCGCGCGGCGCTCAGGGACTTGAAGTTGTAGACACCCGGCAGCTCATACCCGCGCAGCGGCGCATAGAGTCTGCTGCCGCTGGCGATCACCAGCCGGTCGTATTCCAGCGCCGTGTCGTCGTCGAGCGACGCCCGGCGCCTACGGCTGTCGAGCCGCTCGACGCGGGTACCGGCCCGATAGGCCAGACCGAGCCGCTGAGCGATGTCGCGGCCTTTCCAGAACAGGCGCTCCTCGCCACCACCCATGAAGTGGTCGGCCATCGCCGGCGGCGCATAGGGCGGGAAGGGTTCGGCCGAGACCATGGTGATCTGCAAACTTTCGCCATGGCTGGCTTCCAACTCGCGCAGGCGCTCCGCCACGCCGATGCCGGCAGGGCCGGCGCCCACAATCAGGATGCGCATTGCCATACTGCCTCCTGGCCCTCGAGCAGGACCTCGATCAGGCCGTCCAGGGTGCCCCCCAGGGGCGCCCGATCCGATTCCAGCAGCGGCGCGACGGACGGCTCGCATCGAAGCATGGATTCGTCGAAGGGCACGCGATGACGGGTGGTGAAAGGGAAGCCCCCGAGGGACTCGATACGCTCGAGGGTCTGTTCAAACTCGCCGTCGTCGCGCACCCGGTTGACCACCAGGTGGATATCGCCGATATCCAGATCCATGGCCAGGCGCGCGGCATGCAGCGCCACCTGCAGGCCGTTGAAGGTGGGATCGGCGACGATCACCGCATGCCTGAAGCCACGGGCCAGGGCTCTGCCGAAATGTTCGAACCCGGCCTGGGTATCCATCAGGATGGCCTCACCCTGGCGCAGCCCAATGGCATTGACCACCGCTGCCAGAAGGGCATTCTCCGGGCACAGACAGCCCGCTGCGGGCTGAACGGTATTGCCCATCACCAGCAGGCGGACCCCGTCCGGCGCGATCACGCCGAACCGCTCCACAACATCGTCGACCTGGGGATTGAGCCGGAAGAACAGACCCCAGCCCTCGCCCGGGCGGGCGCCCGTCTTCTCCTCCACGTAATCGGCGTTCTCGCTCAGCGGCACCAGCCGGCTGGCCTGATCGAAGGGGAGGCCGAGGGCATAAGGCAGGTTCATCTGCGGGTCCGCATCCAGCGCCAGCACGCGCCATGCCCGCCTCGCCATCAGCCTCGCCAGCAGCGCCGTCAGACTGGTCTTGCCGACGCCGCCCTTGCCGGTCACCACGACCCGCAGATCCTCGGGACTCGCGTTCTCGACCAGAGCCGGCCCGTGATGATGGCCGTGCGCCCCGTGGTGGTTGCCATGTTCACACATGCCGTCTCCTCCGCGACTGCATCTTTCAGGCCGCTTCTACTCCCATCGTCCCGGGTTCGAAGCAGGGGAGTCCGAGTCCCTTGCGCTTGGCCTCGATATGCTGCCTGATCCATACGGCGGCTTTTTCCGGATCCGGTTCCACCGCAAACTTCGCGCCGACCACGCCTTCCAGGCCGTCCGCCAGCAGCTTGACCACGTTGGGGCTGCCGAAGATCGCCGGCTGTACGCCGAGGACCGTGTCGATGCCGCTGGCCACCACGTAGGCGCCGATCGACACCGCCTTCTCCGAGTACCACTCGGGCGCGGCACCTGCCAGCGGCAGCTGCGAGACATCGACGCCCAGGAACCGGGCCAGGGCGGCCGCCAGCGCCAGGATACGGGTGTTGTCCACGCAGGAACCCATGTGCAGGACCGGCGGGATACCGAGAGCCTGACAGATCTCCTTCAGACCGGGACCGGCCATCTCCGCCGCCTCCGGCACCATCAGTCCGGCCTTGCCATTCGCCACCGCCGAGCAGCCGGTCACCAGCACCAGGATGTCGTTCTCGATCAGCCGCCTGGTCAGGGTCACGTGGCCGTAATCCTGAGGCACTTTGGGGTTGTTGCAGCCGACCACGGCGACGGCACCGCGGATCTTGCCGGCCTTGATCGCCTCGACCAGGGGTTCCGGCGTCCCGCCCAGGGCGCCGAGGATCGCCTCGACCGAGAAGCCCGCCATCATCTCCACCGTGCCCTCGGGAATCCGCACCCGGTCCGGGTTACGGTTGTCGTAGGCCTCGATGCCCATGCGCACGATCTGCTTGCCGATCTCCAGGCCCCGGCGCGGATCGAAGGAGACATGGGTAGCACCGGTGAACTTGGCCTTGTCGGCAGTGGAGATCACGGCGGTATGGAAACATTTCGCCACGTCGGTGACCGCCGGCATGATGCACTGATAGTCCACCACCATGGCGTCCAGCGCGCCGGTAAGCAGCACCAGTTCCTGCATCAGGTGGTTGCCGACCATCGGCAGCCCCTTGCGCATCTGCAGTTCATTGCCGGTGCAGCACAGTCCGACCAGGTTGATGCCCTCGGCGCCATATTCATGGGCAAGATCCACCATCTCGGGATCTTCCGCCGCCTGCATGATGACGTCGGAGAGCAACGGGTTGTGGCCGTGCAGCGCGATATTGACGCATTCCGGACGCAGCGCGCCGAGATTGACCTTCGAGCGCACCGGCTGCGGGGTGCCGAACATGACGTCGGACAGCTCCGTCGCCACCATGGAGCCGCCCCAGCCATCGGAGAGGCTGGTGCGCAGGCCGTGGAGCAGGGTGTTGACGTAGTCGTTGTCCACGCCCATATGGGTCCGGTGGAGCATCTCCACGTTCTCGCGGTCGATGCCGCGGGGCGCGATGCCGAGCTTTTTCCACAGCTCGAGTCTTTGTTCGGGCATGCGATCGGCGAAGCTGAGCCGGCCTTTGACGATCCCGAACTCCTCCATCATCGCCGCGGCCAGCTCACGGGCCACTTCGTTGGTCTCCATGCTGTCCGGGTCGATGCCCCATTCCTCGGCCAGGTTCCGCAGCTTGGTCTCGTCGCGCAGTTCATAACCGGTGGTCTCACCGGCGGCCAGTTCCGCGAACACCTCGAGGATGTCGCGGCCATGGTCCGAATGGGCCGAGGCGCCGGCGGCGATCGTGCGCCCCAGGTTACGGGCGACGATGACGTCGGCGTCGGCGCCGCAGACCCCGCGTTGGGGTCCCTCGCCGAAGGGATCGACGCGGCACGGACCCATGGCGCAGTTGCGGCAGCTGACACCCAGGGCGCAATAGCCGCATTGTGGTTGCTGGGCCGCCAGCCGGTCCCATACGGTCTCGACGCCTTCCTCGCGGGCGCGCATGATCATCGCCCGCGCGTCGTTGTTGATGCTGAGCTGACGCGTGTTGTCAGTGGTGGCCATGATGCACCCCCTCATTCAGATGGACCGCGGCCTCGCCCCAGGCGCGCCATCCGCCGATGCTTCCGGGCATGGCGGACGCCGGCAGGGGAGTGGCCGCAGCGGCGGACAGCAGCGCGGTGGTGTCCCGGGCCCGGCCCGCCTCGATCAGTTGGTTAAGTTCGCCGAACACCAGCGCACCGGACTTGCAGGCTTCGACACAGGCCGGTTCCCGGCCAGCGTCGATCCGCTCGATGCAGCCATCACATTTCAGCGCCGCCACCCTGGGTGGCATGCCGTCTCCGTATTCGTGGAAAGTGATCACATCGAACGGACAGACCATGGCGCACATGGCGCAGGTGATGCAGCGAGCGGCATCGGCCCGGACCAGGTCATGTTCCCGGTCGCGGCTCAAGGCGCCGGTCGGGCAGACCTGCTCGCAGGGCGCCGGATCGCAATGTCGGCATTTGTTGGGAAATGACGTGGCATAGGCACGTCCTGGCGTTACATGGATCCTCGGACGGGGCACCGGGCTCTCGAATACCGCTTGGGTCGGGTCACGGCTCAAGGAGTGTTCGACCGCACACGCGAACTCGCATTGGCGGCAGCCGACGCACCGCTCGGGGTTAACGAAGACGGTCTTCATTGGGCACCCCCGAGTCGGCCAGGGATTTCTCGATTCCCTGACGTGATGCCTCCGGAAAAAA
>CBDTYJ010000085.1:0-9567 GCA_965364575.1 uncultured Gammaproteobacteria bacterium | reverse complement strand
CTGGAAGTGATCTGCGCCTTCAATGACTATCGCGGCGCATCGGACCCGCGCGTCGGTGATGCCTGGCAGGGCGTGGCAGAGTCTCACAACGGCGGTTACAGCTGGATCAGCCGGCTCGCTCCGGGCTGGAAGGAGTACGGTCTGCCCGATCCGGCCCTGAATCAGTATGCGCTGGGGATGGATTTTGCGGCCGACCCCACCGTGGTCACCGCGCCCGGGGTCATGGTGCTCAACTTCATCGCCGCCGAGCGTGACGACAACGGCGTCGGCGGCATCTACGTCCAGCGCTGGCACGAGGTCAACAACGAGACCGGTTTCAACTGGCAACCCGAGCCTGAAAGCCGGCTGATCGATTCCGGCACCGCCGGGCGCTTTATCGACAAGCCGTTCATGCTGCTCAATCTGTTGCCGCCCGGCAGCGGCACGGTCACGGTGAGCGGCACGCTGGAAGACGGCAGCTTCAACTCGGTGCAGGTGCCGGCGGGCGAGATCACCGTGGCCTATGCCGTGTTCGTGGGCAGCCAGCAAAACGGCACCAAGATCCTGGTCAGCCAGAGTTCCGACTACGGCAATACCTGGAGCAACCCGACCAAGCTGACCGAGAGCCTGAACCTCAACCAGGGCGTCAGCCTGTCTGCCATGGGTAACAAGATGATTGCCGTCTGGCGTCAGGTGGCGGACAGCAACAACGGCCACAACATCGCCTACGCTATCTCCAACAACCGCGGCGTGAGCTGGGGCAAGGCAAAGATACTGGCGCAGGATTTCTGTCCCTTCGATCAGCAGACCTCGGTCTCGTCGTTCCGCACCACCAGCTTCCCCGTCATCACCAATGACGGCAGCGATTTCCAGGTGTTCTGGGCGGCGCGCAATTTCGCGCCGGAGGCCAGCGACAACAGCTGTCTCAACGGGGTCTCGCGTATCGTCATGTCCACGTCTGCCACCGGAAATAACTGGTCGGCACCCGTGGCCATCGACCCCATCAACGACGGTGACCCGGATGCCAGCGTCGACGCCTTCCAGTTCATGCCTTCGGCGTCCACGGCCCTGGGCCGCACCCAGGTGATCTGGTACGACACCCGCTACGACAAGGCCAATGAAAGCGCGGAGTTCATCGTCGACAGCTTCGATCCCGGGCTCAACCGGTATCGACTGCACACCGCGGCGGTGCGGGGTATGCAGATCATCAATGGGGCGGTTCCCGACGCCTCGGTGCAGGTCTCCCGCTACCAGGTGGGGTTCGCCAACGTCAATCCTGCGGCTCCCGGCTCAGAGGAGCTGGTCCAGCTGGAGAACAACTTCCTCAACATGCGTCTGTTCGCGAACGGCCAGATCCCCTTCGTCGGCGACTATATCTGGTCGACTGCCGAGCCGTTTCGTCTCGACGGTAACGGCGACTGGATCCCCAACAACGGGCCCATCCCCGGCGGTCTCAACGAGACCAGCTTCCTGGCGGCCTGGGCGGACAACCGCAACGTGCGCGGCAACGTATGGGGCGATATTTCCAACGCGACGCCCACGCCCTACTCATCGACTGCGGCCCCGCTGCAGAGCGAGATCGACGACACGGTGCCGCTGCCCTGCGTGCCGGGCGGCGGGCTCACCGGCACCCGGGCGGCCGACGTCTACAGTTCTCTGATCGAGCCGGGCGTGGTGCTGGCCTCGCCGGCGCCGATCAAGCAGCTCGGCGGGATCGTGCCCCAGCGGGCCTATGTGCTCACCCTGTCCAACAACACCAATGCCGATGTGACCTACGATCTGGAGATCACGGAGACGCCCGCTGACCCGGCTACGCGGGTGTCTTTCAGCCAGTTCCCTATCGACGGCGGTCCGGAACCGCTGTTGGCCATACCGGTGCCCCTGGTGGCCAATTCCACTGCCGTGCGCACGCTCTATATCAACTCGGAGCTGCAGTTGCCGCAGGTGAAGGTCGTCGTCAAACAGGGCGCTACGCTGCTGGACGAAGTCATCATCAACGGCAATCCGCTGGCACCGACCGTGCAGGATCCCAACGGCGACATCCTGGGCGCCGAGGTCTATGACCCGTTCATCGTGACCAAGGTGGTGGCCAGCTACACCAACCCCAATCTGCAGAATCCGAACTACGAGAATCCGAATCTCGAGAATCCCAATTACGAGAACCCGAATTACGAGAATCCGAACTACGAGAATCCGAATCTGCAGAATCCCAATTACCAGAATCCGAATCTGGAGAACCCGAATTACGAGAACCCGAATTTCGAGAACGTCACGGTGCAGTACCCGAATCTGGAGAACCCGAACCTGGAGAATTCGGCTTTCACCGACGGCGCTACCGACAGCTACACGGATATCACCTGGGAGGTCAGCAATACCGCCAACACCACCACCGGTTACGACGTGGCCGCCTTCACGTCCATCGATCAGGAAGAGCTTGCGAACGCGCAGTTCATCGCGACCCGCACCTACGCCACGCCGACCGTGACCAGCGATTGCCAGGTGGCGCCGGTGGCGCAGAACCAGGTGCTGTTCAGCATCCTCAACCCCAACCTGCAGAATCCGAATCTGCAGAACCCCAACTATCAGAACAGCACTTTCACCGACGGCAGCGTCTTCATGGCGCCGGGCGAGACCCTGCATTTCACGCTGCGCCTGCCCGGGACGTTCGTGCCACCAGAGGATACCGAGGCGTTCGGTGACCAGTTCGGCTTCAAAATCCGCGCCCAGCCGTTCAATCCGGACGAAGTGTTCGACATCGACGATCCCCTGGGGCCGGCCATCAGCGGTCCGACCGGCGGCGTCACGGTGGAAGCCAGCGGCGCCTTGACGCCGGTGTCGTTTACGGTCACCGCCACTGATGTGCTCGACGGCGAGGTGACGCCGGTCTGCGTGCCGGCTTCCGGATCCGACTTCCCGCTGGGGACGACGCTCGTAAGTTGCACGGCGACGGATTCCAACGACAACGTCAGCACACTCGAATTCCCGGTGACGGTCGAGGACACGACGGCACCGAACATCACTTCGGCACCCGGAAACCAGACGCTCGAGGCGACCTCGCCGGCAGGCGCGACGGCGGTGTTCGACTTCCAGGCCAATGATCTGGTCGACCCGTCACCCGCGCTGAGCTGTGACGCCAGCTCAGGCGCCGTGTTCCCCATCGGTTCCACACCGGTGACCTGCACCGCCACCGACGCGTCCGGCAACAGCAGCATGGCCATGTTCACCATCACCGTCCAGGACACGGCGGCGCCGATAGTCACCGCCGCGCCGCCGGATGCCACGTTCGAGGCGACGGGCCCGGCGGGCGCCACGGTGAGCTGGATCTTCGACGCCGTCGACGTGGCAGACCCGGCTCCGGCACTGAGCTGTACACCGCCCCAGGGTGTGTTCGGTTTCGGCACGACACCGGTCGTGTGTACGGCCGTTGACGCCTACGGGAACGCCAGCAGCGTCGCATTCCAGATCACCGTCGAGGACACCACGCCGCCGGCGTTCACAGGTTTGCCGCTGGCCGACATCTCGGTGCCGGCGACGCTGCCGGCTGGAGCCGTGGTCACCTATGCGCTGCCCGCCGCCGAGGATCTGGTGGACCCGGACGTGACCGTCACCTGCCTTCCCGTCTCCGGATCCACCTTCCCCCTGGGTGACACGCCGGTGGGCTGCACGGCAACGGATGACTATGGCAATGCCGCCAGCGCCGGTTTCACGGTCAGCGTCGTCGACGCCACCGCGCCGGTGATCGGCTTCGGCAGCGATCCGTTCGTGGCCTACGCGGACAGCGCGCTGGGCGCGATCGTGGATTACAGCGGTAACGTCACCGTGGACGACGTGGATCCGTCGCCGGCATTGAGCTGTTCGCCAGCCTCCGGCTCCCAGTTCGGTTTCGGCCTGACCACCGTGAGCTGCACAGCCACCGATGCGTCCGGCAACGTGGGCAGCGGCAGCTTCGACGTCAGCGTCCAGTACCTGCCGCTGAGCGGGCTGGATAACAACTTCCCCAACGCCGGCGTCAACACCGGCAGCTCGGTGGGCCTGGCCTGGACCTACCAGGCCCCGGATGGCAGCGCTTTGGGCAGCGGCGAGATCTTCCCCCTGATCCTGATCAGCGGTCCGTTAGCGGGGGTGAACAACTGCAACAACCCGGTCGACCCGGATCCGCCGGGCACACCGCTGGTGGTCGCAGTCGAGGATCCGGGCGACAGCCGGCTCCGGTACCAGAACCCGAACTGGCGGTTCAACTGGCAGACCGTGGACGAGAACGGCGCCGACCTGAGCCCGGGTTGTTACAACATCCGCATCGGCGCCTACGCCCGCAACCCGATGACCTTCCCCGGCGAGCCGCCGATCCAGATCGACGGGCCGTTTATCGTCAAGCTGAAATGATCAGGGCGAGTTGCCCGCCAGCGTCTCGAGGCGCTGGCGGGCATCCACCGCCAGCGGATCTTCGTTGGTCTCCGGCCTTAGCGCCAGGAAGGCCTGATAGCTGCTGATCGCGGCCGGCGTGATGCCGATGGCCTCCTGGGCACGGGCTTTCCAGTAATTCAGGGGGGCGGTGTAGCGCCAGGTGGGGAAGTCGTCCAGGAACAGCGACGCCGCCTCGCCGATCCGGGTCTCGCAGAGTTCGAATTCCGACAGGGCCTCGGCGGCATAGCCCGCTTCCAGATAGACGATGCCCAGGTGGAATCGAGCCAGCCACAGGTCGGTCAGTTCGATCGATGCCCTGATCAATTCGATCGCCTCGACCGGGCTGCCGCCGGCCATGGCCAGCATGCCCTCGATCAACTTGCCGTAGGCCCGGTCCTGGGGCTGGAGTTCGCGTCCGAGTTCTTCGGCGATATGCCGGGCATCGGCTTCCCGGCCAAGCTGGATCAGCAGCCGGGCGGCGGGGAACACGATCGCCTCGGCCCGGGAATGGTCGAGGGCGTCCCTGAGCGCCTCCTCCGCCGGGGCGAAGGATCCCTGGTTGGCGTGAAACGCCGCCAGCGTGACCGACTTGTGCCCCAGATCGTAGCGTCGGCCCGCATCCCGGTCGCGGCCGATCCCGGCCGCCAGCAGGGTGATCGCCCCGTCCGGCTTGCCGGAATAGATCGCTACATCGGCCAACCCGAGGGTCGCCAGGGATTCGCCTGAGGGATTGGTCTCGGACATCTTCCGGTAATGACCGATGGCGCCTTCCGTATCACCCGCCGCCAGCGCGGCGATGGCCAGGGGCAGATAAGCCTTGTAGTAACCGGGGTCCTGCTCCAGCACCTTGAGCGCCTCGGCCACCGCCGTTTCGAAATCGCCGGCATACATGGCGTAGAGCGCGTAGTTGCCCCGGTAGAGCACGCTGTTGGGGTAGATCTCCAGCACCCGCAGACCTTCCTCCCGGGCGCGATCGAAATCCAGCGTCAGGAAATAGGAGACGGCGAGGTTGTTATGGCCGGCGCCGTCGGCCGGATACAACTCCACGAGCCGCTCGTAATTCTCGATCGCCTTGTCGAAGTTCTGCGACACCACCGAGTAATAGAGCCCGAGGGTCCGGTACTTCTCGCGCTCTGTCATGGTGTCCAGGGTCGCAAGCGCCTTCTTCCACATGACCTCGGCTTCGTCCGTCCGGCCCATGTTCGAGAGGGTCAGGGCGTAGCCTGAGAAAGCGCGGCCGAAATTCGGATCCGCGTCGATCGCGCGCTGGTAGTATTCCAGCGCTTCCTCGAAGCGCAGCTTGTAGGCCAGCACCTGGGCCTTGGTGTAATCGCTGGCGGCCTCCAGCGAGGCGGCGGTAAAGGTCTCGGAGAGGGCTACCTGGCCGGAATCCAGCGTCTGGTCACCGAGCGCCTCGCGGATCTGGCCCGCCAGCGTCCCGACCGCCGCCAGCACTTCGGCCTTGCTGCTCGCCGACGTCCCGGCTTCGGCTGCCGGGGTGCCTTCGGTCGGGTCCAGGGCGCTGACGGAGAATTCGTAGCCTTCCCCATCAGGCCGGATACTGCCGGCCAGGACATATTTGATGCCCTCGCGGACGGAAACCAGCCGCGACGCCTCCACGTCCAGGCCATCCGCACCGGCCTGAAGCTTGGCCGCCAGGCTGGCCGCCGTATCGCGGCGATAGGCCGTGATGAAAGGCGCGCTCTCCAGACCGATGGTGAGGGCCTGCTCCAGCGAGCCGTCGAAGACCGGGTCGCCGGTCTGGTTGTCGAAATCCGCGATCAGGATCGAGACCGGCTCCATCTGCTCGGGCGCCACCGGCTCTTCCTGAACGTTGAGATAGACCGAGAAGGACAGGGCGACGACCAGCACGCCGATGACGATGAAGTCCATCTGCCTGCCGTGCATCCGCGGCAGGTGTTCTGCCTCGACCTCTTCCTCGCGCTTGATGCCCCGCTCGGTGATCTCGTAGATCCAGGCGAGCACCGCCGTGACCGGTGCGCCGGCGAATGCCACGATCACCAGGGTCCGGAATACCCAATCCGGCGCCTCGAAGGCGGGCAGCAGGATGTCTGCCCCTTCGAGCACGATCCATGCGACGCCGATGTAGAGGCCCGTGGCGCGGAAGACCTGCCTGCGCCGCAGCTCTGTGATGAAGTTCTTCAAGCGGGCCCAACTCCCCCTGCCAGACCTTTCTAATAGTCTATGCCAAGGGAGGGGCGGGTCGCACGGGAATAACCCCGGACACGTGCCGGGGGAGCGCGGCCACTGCGTGGCGAGGCGGGGGATTGAAATTGCCGCACCGGATAAGCCGGATTGGTCGGAGTAGCAGGATTTGAACCTGCGACCCCTACGTCCCGAACGTAGTGCTCTACCAGGCTGAGCTATACTCCGTCAGTTGCTCCGTTCGACGGCGATGTCCGCCAGCGAGGCGAGGGCATCGCGATAGACCGAGTCGGGAATCTGCGCCAGCGCTTGCACGGCGGCGTCGGCCTCTCGTCTTGCGAGCCGCGCAGTGTACTCAAGCCCCCCGGTCGATTCAATAGCGTCCCGGATGGGGCCCAGGTCTTCCAGGCCCCCGTTCTCGATGGCCCTGCGGATCAAAGCGCGTTGCTCCTCGTCGCCATTGACCATGGCGTGGATCAGGGGCAGGGTCGGTTTGCCTTCGGCCAGATCGTCGCCCACGTTCTTCCCCATCTCGATGGCGTCAGCCTGGTAGTCGAGCAGATCATCCACCAGCTGGAAGGCGACGCCCAGACGCTGACCGAACTCGGCCAGACCCTCTTCCACGGATGGTGGCTGGCCGGCGAGGATGGCCGGGATGCGGGTGCCGGCCTCGAACAGCATGGCGGTCTTGCGCCGGATCACTTCCAGATAACGGTGCTCGGTGGTGTCCGGGTCGTTGCAATTCATCAACTGGAGGACCTCGCCTTCGGCGATCAGGTTAGAGGCGTTCGCCAGCACCTCCATGATCCGCACCACACCGATCTCGGTCATCATCTGGAAGGCGCGGGAATACAGGAAGTCCCCGACCAGCACGCTGGCCTCGTTGCCGAACAGGGAATTGGCCGTGTCTTTGCCCCGGCGGAGTTCGGAATGATCCACCACGTCGTCATGGAGCAAGGTGGCGGTATGGATGAACTCGACGATGGCGGCGGCGTCCACGTGATGGGAGCCCCGGTAGCCACAGGCGCGGGCGGCGATCAGGACCAGCAGCGGGCGCAGCCGCTTGCCCCCGCCACCGACGATGTAATGGGCGACCTGGTTGACCAGCACCACATCGCTGGCCAGCCGCCCGCGGATGGTGGCGTCGAGTCCCTCCAGGTCCTCCCGGACCAGGGCGCGAATCTCTTTCAGATCCATAAGTAATTGATTTTTATTATCAATGATGCGGTTTGACCGACCGAGTGCCGGGCTGGGCCCGGATACCGGCGCCAAGCCTGATGTCAGCCGTATTGTAACGACTCAGGGACCGGCGCAGGCCATCGCCGTGACGGTCCCGGAAGATTGACCCCGAGCCGCGGAATCCTTAAAATTGCCGCCTTTTTGCACCACCAGATTCTCGGAGAGCTCCAGATGTACGCTGTGATCAAGACGGGCGGCAAACAGTACCGCGTCAAAGAAGGCTCGGTCCTGCGGGTCGAGAAGCTCGACGCGGCCGCTGGCGACAAAGTGGAGTTCGACCAGGTATTGCTGGTGGGCGAGGGCAGCGACGTCAAGGTGGGCGCGCCGCTGGTCGCAGGCAGCAAGGTCGAGGCCACGGTCCAGACTCAGGGCCGCTCGCGCAAGATCGACGTGGTCAAGTTCAAGCGCCGCAAGAACTATCAGCGGCTGCACGGCCACCGTCAGGCGTTCACCGAGATCCGCGTCACCGGCATCGTCGGCGGCAAGTGATCCCGGTCTCGAGAACAGACACAGTTCCAAGGTAAGACGATATGGCACATAAGAAAGCAGGCGGCAGCACGCGCAACGGTCGCGATTCCGAATCGAAACGGCTTGGCGTCAAGCGTTACGGCGGTGAGCAGGTCCTGGCCGGCAACATCCTCGTGCGCCAGCGCGGAACCCGGTTCCACCCCGGCGTCAACGTCGGCCTGGGCAAGGACCACACCCTGTTCGCCAAGACGGACGGCACGGTGCAATTCCAGACCAAGGGCCGCAAGAACCGGCAGTTCGTCAACGTCGTCAGCGACTGATCGCGGCGCGATCCACGGACCGAGGGCCCCGGCTTCGACCGGGGCTTTTTCGTTAGGGGTCGCGCTCGGTCTATGCTGCGGAGTCCGGGCGCCCGAATCCGGGGGCGGGGGAAATCATGAAATTCGTCGATGAAGCCACCATCAGTGTCCACGCCGGCAACGGTGGAAACGGTGTGGTGAGTTTCCGGCGCGAAAAGTACGTGCCCTTCGGTGGGCCGGACGGCGGCGATGGCGGCGACGGCGGCAGCGTGTTGCTGGTCGCCGATGGCGGCATCAACACCCTGGCGGATTTCCGGTTCCAGCGCCGCTACCGTGCCGAGAAGGGGGCGGGCGGCGCCGGCCGCAACTGCACCGGCAAGGGCGGCGCCGATCTGCGGGTCCCGGTCCCGGTCGGCACCGCGGTCTATGACCGCGACACCGGTGAGTTGATCGGCGATCTGGTCGAGGCCGGCCAGGAACTGCTCGTGGCCCGCGGCGGTGTCGGCGGCCGCGGTAACACCCGCTTCAAGACCAGCACCAATCGGGCGCCCCGTCGGGCCACGCCCGGCACAGAAGGCGAGGCGCGACAGCTCCGGCTCGAACTGCGTCTGCTGGCGGATGTTGGTCTGCTGGGCTTGCCCAACGCAGGTAAGTCCACCCTCATCCGGGCGGTCTCGGCGGCCCGTCCCCGGGTAGCGGATTATCCCTTTACCACCCTGCACCCCAATCTGGGTGTGGTCAGTCTCTCGCCCCATCGCAGCTTCGTCATGGCGGACATCCCGGGTCTGATCGAGGGCGCGGCCGAGGGCGCGGGTCTGGGGATCCGGTTCCTCAAGCACCTGCAGCGGACCCGGCTGTTGCTGCACGTGGTCGATCTGGCGCCGCCGGATCCGGAAGAGGACGTGGCCGCGTCGGCCCTGAGCATCATCGGCGAGTTGGAGCGATTCAGCCCCGAACTGGCTGCTCGTCCGCGCTGGCTGGTCCTGAACAAGGTCGACCTGCTGGATCAGCA